>CAZDEI010000145.1:0-3408 GCA_964504325.1 uncultured Eubacteriales bacterium
ATGAATTTGATTCACACGATCAAGCTTGCTGGTTTAATTCAGAACAAGAAAAAGCAGATAGAGATCTTATGCTTGACTTGATTTCTCAACTCATTTCTCGCTTAAACGAATTAAACAACGGAAGCTATGTTGTTGAGGACTTGGAAACGGAACGGTTGAAATCCTTGTGACGGAAACGGCTGCAGTTAGGCTGACTACGAATTAAAAGGGTTTCCGGTTGGAATATAAGGTGTTGTTGTTTTACATGCCGCTTCATATTTCAAGCTTGAATTTTTCGTCACAAGCGGTGATGCCGTAGATTACTCACCACACCGAGCAATGTATCCGAAGCCGAGCACACAAAACCGAAACGAGCTATGCGGACATTATGTCTGCAAAATTTGCACTCGGAGAAGAGAGCGTCAGCCGACGATTGCAGGCAGGATAAAATCTCTTATTGCTGTCTGCCGCCTCCGACAATCGAATATCAACAGGCTCGCAGAGCAAAAAACAGCCTGCGGGAGAGGACTTACTTAACCTCTCCCGCAGGCTGTTTTTGACCGTGCGCGGACGAATTGCCGCGGATTTGTTTTTATGCGAAAAGAATCAGCGAGGCAACGCCAAAGTATATAAGCAGGGACAGCACATCGACTATAGTCGTTATGAAAGGGCTTGCCATTACCGCGGGATCAAAGCCGACTTTTTTCGCAAGCAGGGGCATTAAGCAGCCGACAAGCTTTGCAACTATAACCGTCGCGGCAAGAGTTATGCATATAACCGCCATCGTCCCGAGGTCATTTACGGTCTTAAACATCAAATGATCGATAAGCCAAATTTTTCCGAAGCAGACAACCGCGAGTGACAGACTGCACATGACCGAAACGCGCAGCTCCTTCCAAAGCACTCTGAAAACATCGCGAAAGCTTATATCTCCAAGCGAAAGTGCCCGTATTACGGTAACCGAGGCCTGACTGCCCGAATTTCCGCCCGTGTCCATCAGCATGGGTATAAAGCCGATAAGCGCGGGAAAAATCGAAAGGCTTTCCTCAAAGGCTGAAATTATCATTCCCGTAAAGGTGGCCGACACCATCAAAAGCATAAGCCACGGAATTCTCGATAAATAAATTTCAAAGGCGCCGAGCTTCAGATACGGCTTGTCCATCGGCGTTATAGCCGCCATTTTTTCGATGTCCTCGGTATTCTCCTCGGTCAGTACATCCATGGCGTCGTCAAATGTGACTATTCCGACAAGTCTTGTTTCCTTATCGACAACGGGAACGGCAAGAAAGCCGTATTTATCGAGTATATGTGCGGCGCTTTCTCTGTCCTCATCGGTGCCGACATATATAACATTGGTCTCCATAAGCTCGCCGACCGTATCGTTCTTGTCGGCAAGCAGCAGCTCCTTGACCGTAAGCACGCCGAGCAGATGACGGCTTCGGTCGGTTACATAGCAGGTATACACCGTTTCCTTGTCCACTCCCGTGGAGCGAATGCGATCAAACGCCTCGGCGACCGTCATGCTCTTTTTGAGGTCGACATATTCGGGCGTCATCATGCTTCCCGCGCTGTTTTTCGGATACTTCAGCAGCTCGTTGATCTGCTTTCTTGCGGCAGGGTCGGAATGTCTTAAAATTCTTTTTACCACCGTTGCCGGCATTTCCTCAATAATATCAACCGTATCGTCAAGATACAGCTCGTCGAGGGTTTCCTTAAGCTCCTTATCGCTCAGCGAGGCAATAAGATGCTCCTGCATGTCGCCGTCCATCTCTACAAAGACATCC
The DNA here is from genome assembly GCA_964504325.1 of uncultured Eubacteriales bacterium. Taxonomy (GTDB): domain Bacteria; phylum Bacillota; class Clostridia; order Oscillospirales; family Acutalibacteraceae; genus RGIG7384. Next base: position 1,764 of record CAZDEI010000145.1, read on the forward strand.
GCGGCGAGCTCCTTGGGAAGCAGTCGATAGACAATCGTTTGAGTATATTCGGGCAAAAGCTCGAACAGGGGGGCGATATCAACCGCCTCCATTCTCAAAAACTGCTCCCTGATGTCGGAAAATCTGCGGTTTTCCGACAGCTCCTTGATTTTTTCTTCTATCTCTCTCACAAATACCTCTCCTTCTGCTTTGTTTTCAGAAGAAGCGCGGCTCATGAGTCAACGGCACAGCAACGAAAGCGGCCTTGTGCTGTGCCGTTGTACCCGGCGGCTCCGTGCTTCGTCGGTTGTCCGAATCCATTGCTGTCACCTCTTTTTCTTTGCTTGATTTTTATTATACAACTGTTTTTCTTTTTATGCAACCGTACGAACGGCAAAAAATAAATTTGCCCCGTCGCACACAATTGCTCCTTTCCGTACATAATTTTCTCTGTGGCTGCCGATAATAGCTAAAAATATTTTTTCGGTGGAGGAGCTATGCTGACCCTGTTTATAATTATGTTTTTCATAAAAAGAGGCCGTATTCGACAAAAAAACCGCTTGAGCGGTAAGCGCTCGGTAAACGAGGCCGGCTATATCACCCTCGGTGGAAGCAGGCAGTATATCACTCTGCGCGGTGAGGACGACCGAAATCCGCTGATGCTTTTTTTGCACGGCGGCCCCGGAGCACCGATATCCTGTGTTTCGTATGTATATCAGCGTGAGCTTGAAGGGCAGCTTACCGTTGTGAATTGGGATCAGCGCGGCAGCGGCAGAAGCTATTACGAGTCGCCCTCAGCCTCGCCCGTCACCGCCGAGGAGCTGCTCGGGGACCTTCACGAGCTTATCGGGCATTTAAGAGCCCGCTTTCCCGAAAGAAGGCTGTATCTGCTCGGCTTTTCCTACGGCTCCGCCCTTGCCCTTAAATATCTCAGCCGTTTTCCCGATGCAGCAGATGCATATATTGCCGTAGGGCAATGTGTCAGCATACCCGAGGGCATTCGCGTGAACACCGAGCGCGCACTCTGCACAGGACGACTCGGTGCGACAAAGGCCGCCGATATTCGACGGCTTTCTCGGGAGCTGCTGAGGCTTTCTCCCGACGCTTCGGCCTCATCCGACAGGGGTATTCTCTGCTATTTGCGCCTGCAGAAGCTCTTTGCGGGAAGCATTGCCTGCGGAAAGGAGAAAAGTCTTGCCGAATACCTCCGACTCGGCTCGCTCTCTCCCTCCCTCGGGATAAGAGATCTGCGCTGGAAGCTACGGCAGTGCTTTAACGGGCGCGGCTTTATTGCGGATGAGCGTGAGCTTATGTCCGACCTCTTTCTCGACTTTGATGCCCGGGAGCTTGCCGACCGTCTTTCGGTTCCGGTCTGCTTCATCTCGGGAGAGGGAGACTACACCACGCCCGTTGAGCTCGTGCGCAGCTTTGCTGCAGGGCTTTCGGAGCACCGTCGCATGCTGCTCACCGTTCGGCATGCAGGCCACTCGCCGATGTTCGAGCAGCCCGAGGCCTTTTGCCTTGCTGTTAAAAAGGCCGTGCGGTTTTTCGAGGTCGCCCTGAGGTCTTGATTATTTTGCTCCGTGATAGTATAATTTAAGGTAAGGCTTAACACAAGCAATTTGCAAATACGGTTTGAAAGGCTGCACACCGAGTAAGTAATAGG
>CAZDEI010000146.1:0-3396 GCA_964504325.1 uncultured Eubacteriales bacterium
GGCGACAACAATCAATCGCTTTAAGATATGGCAATTTGCAATAGAGCATGTTAAGGATCATCCCCTTTTCGGACAGGGCTTTCTGTCCTACAGAATGGTATCGCGGGATGTTCTCGGCGCCTATACGGGCTGGCACTGCCACAATATAATAATAGAGTCTCTGCTTTCCTTCGGAATTATAGGCACCTCGCTTGCGGTTATGTACTTTTGGCTGATATTCCGCCGACTCGGCAAGGCACACGAGGCTCTTGCCGATAAGCAGGCCGCCTCCTGCTTTGTTATTTCTCTGCTTGCGGCGGTCTTGGTTCATTCAATGGTAGACCTCACCTTTATGTGGACGCAAACCGCACTTCTCGGCGCGATAATAATCGGAAGCGAGCTCGGAGCAGACCTCAAAGTGATCAAAAAGCAGCACGGCGAGCTGTTTGAGCCGCTAAGCTAACCGGAAATACAACAACAGAAAAAAGCTCCTGTGATAGCAACTACAGCTATCATAGGAGTTGTTTTTTTGTTTGTATAAAGAGTGGTGACCTGCTCCGCGTTTTTGCCCACCGATCAGTTGCCGACTTCATTGTCGGCCTCGGGCTTTCTGTTCCTTCCGACAACGGGCATATTCCATTTGAACAGCTTTGCAAATGTTCTTATAATTATTATAACCACAAAGCCTATAGGCATTGCAAGCTTCGGAGATGACACTCGCATTATAAGAATATAAGCGATTGCACCCGCAGCCGAGGCAACTGCATACACATGCTTTCTGAATATATACGGAATTCTGCAGCAGAGAATATCGCGCAGCATACCGCCGCCCGTTCCGGTTATCACGCCGACAAACAGCAGGAGACCGAAGCCGCCCTGTCCTGCTCGCACCGCCGCCTCAATACCTATGACCGTATAGGCGGCAAGGCCGACCGTGTCGCTTGCGAAAAGCACCCACTCCTCGGCAACGGCATATCTTTCGCTCCGTCTTCCGTATGTGATATAAGCTATCGTAAACACAATCAGGGCAGTTATTATTGCCGCGCATACAAGCAGAGGATTTCTGAACATTGCAGGCGGTATATAGCCGATTACAATGTCTCTTATCAGTCCGCCGCCGAGAGCGGTGATTATCGAAAGCACGACAACTCCGAAGAGATCCATTTTATACTTTATCCCCTGCAGAGCACCGGAAACCGCTGAGGCGATAATGCCTATAAATTCAAAAATGCTGAAAAACGCATCCATAAACCGACCTCATTTTAATTCCGCTATCGTCACGCCGTTTTCACCCTCACCGAAAACACCCAAGCGGAAGCTTTTTACATATTTAACATGCCGTAAATGCTCCTGAACGGCCTTTCTGAGCACACCCGTTCCCTTTCCGTGTATAATGGAAACTGCTCCCACACCACTCATAACGGCATTATCTATATATCTGTCGACCTCAATAAGAGCCTCATCGACACTCATACCGCGAATGTCGATTTCCGTCGAAGCACTTCTTTCGGCCCGAGAGGTGATTCCGCTGACATTTCGATGGGCCTTCGGCTCCTCCTTATTCGGCTTCGTACCCTCAATAAGCCGCAGCTCGGCGAGCGAGACCTTTGTTTTGACTATTCCCGCCATAACGGTTACCGTACCGTTCGACTTCGGTGCTTCTATAACGGTAGCACGCTTGCCGATGCTTATCAGCTCGACCGTGTCTCCAACCTTAAGAGGACGTGTCGGCTTTTGAAGGGCTGCAGCCGCCTCGACGGGATCTGCGGTGTTTTCGGCCTCGGAAATACCGCGCTTAACGGCCTCCCTTGCCCGACGGATTCTTTCGGAATCGGTTAGCTCACCGCTTTTTCGCAGCTCATCCAGCTCGGCAAGCAGCTTGTCCGTCAGAGCTCTCGTTTTGTCAACAACAGCCCTCGCCTCCTCACGGGCCTTTTCGATTATACGGCGCTTTTCGGCCTGAAGAGTTTTTTCGGCATCTGCATTGCGCCTTTTGAGCTCCTCAAGTCCGATTCTGAGCTTTTCGGACTCCTCTCTCTCTCTTTCGGTAGCCCTTCTTGCCTCATCAAGTGCGGCAATCACATTTTCAAATCTGAGATCATTTTCCGAAACAAGACCGCGTGCGGTAGCTATAATTGACTCATCAAGCCCGAGCTTGCCGGATATTGCAAAGGCATTTGAGCGTCCCGGAGCGCCGATAAGCAGCCTGTAGGTGGGTCTCAGTGTATCGGGATCGAACTCACAGCAGGCATTCATAACTCCGTCGGTCTCAAGTGCATAGGATTTCAGCTCGGCGTAGTGGGTGGTAGCAACTGTATGTATACCTCTTAACCTGAGCTCCATAAGAATTGCGGTGGCCAGTGCGGCGCCCTCAACGGGATCCGTGCCGGCTCCGAGCTCATCGATCAGGACAAGCGATTCGGGGGTTGCTCTCTCGAGTATTGACACAATGTTGGTCATATGACCCGAGAAGGTCGAAAAGGATTGCTCAATGCTCTGTTCATCGCCGATATCTGCAAGCACAACATCGCAAAAGGGCAGCGTACAGCCGTCCGAGGCAGGTATCAGCATTCCGCAGGAGGCCATAAGCGTCAGCAGACCGACGGTTTTGAGAGTAACCGTTTTTCCTCCGGTGTTCGGTCCCGTTATTATCAATGTGTCATATTCAATTCCGAGCGAAACGGATATCGGTACCGCGGTATTTTTATTCAAGAGCGGGTGTCTTGCATTTTTAAGGAGCAGCCTGCCCTCGCTATTGAGCCGAGGCATGGCAGCACGCATATCAAAGGCGAGATCTGCCTCGGCAAAAACAAGATCAAGAGCGGTCATTGCCTTGAAGGCCCTTAAAATCCCTTCACCGAAGTCGGCCACCTCGGCAGACATTTCGGCAAGTATTCTTTCAATTTCCTCCTTTTCCTTAATGCGAAGCAGGCGAATCTCATTATTGAGCTCAACAACAGCCATCGGCTCAATAAAAACGGTTGCTCCCGAGGAGGAGGTGTCATGAACGAGACCGGGCAGCTCCGATTTATGCTCGGTCTTTACGGGGACGACAAATCTTCCGTCTCTTTGAGTTATTATAGACTCCTGCAGATATTTTGCGGAGGGTGAGCGCACGATTTTGTCGAGCTTATCACGGACCTTCTGTCCGTTTGCGCGAATTTTTCTTCTTATATCGGACAGCTTTTCCGAGGCGGAATCGCTCATCTCATCCTCGGAAATAACGGAAGTCGTAATTCTGTCCTCAAGATATTTATTTACATAGAGCTCCGCAAAATCCTCCTCAAGCGCCTCGGCGGCACAGCCTCGGCAGCACTCGCGCCATTCCGAAAGCGAGCGCGAGACTCTGAGCAGCTCGGCGACCTCCAAAAGCTCCCTCATCGAAAGCACGGCACCTGCCTCGGCGCGTCTTACGGC
>CAZDEI010000147.1:0-3386 GCA_964504325.1 uncultured Eubacteriales bacterium
GCTTCATGCCTGATGCGATGCCGGCAAGATATCTGCCCTCATAGATGGAAGCGAAGGCATTGTGGAAGTTGCTGACATTCTCGGTGTGAGCCATGGTTCCGGTTGCGTGGCAGAACTGAACCTCGGGATTCTGAACGGCAGCCTCGAGGAGGTAAGTCTCATGACCGAAGCTGTCAGCGAAGATAACAGAGCATCCGCTGTCAACAAGATCAAGAGCAGCTTCCTTGCACTCACTGCTTTCGGGAACGTTGGTCTTTGCGATGTACTCTACGCCGAGCTCTTCACAAGCAGCCTTGGCAGCGTTGATGAAGTTGAGGTCATAGGTAGAGTTCTCGTCGTGCAGAAAAATAAATCCGACCTTGAGCTTCTTGCCGCCGTTGTCAGACGAGGTGGCGTCTCCGCCGCAGGCGCAAAGTGCAAAGAGCATTACAGCTGCGAGGAGCATTGCGATAATTTTTTTCATGATTTTTTCCTCCTGAATTTTTTATATTAAAAATAAATCATGGCAAATTAAAAAGTCCGTCGGGATCAACGGACAAATTTTAATCCGTTTTCACTCATTTCGGAGATCATTGCGAGGGATTCTATGCGGAGACCCTCTCTGCGGTATCTGTCTCCTCCGTGCTGAAAACATTTTTCAATTGCAATTGCCGCGCCGGCTACGCTTGCGCCTGCCTGAGAGGCTATCTCAAGCAATCCACTGATTGCATTTCCGGTGGCGAGAAAATCGTCGACAATAAGAATTCTGTCGTTTTCGGTAATATATTCCTTGTCGATTCTTACTATATAATCGGTACCGTGGGTGTAGGAATGTACCTTGCCCGAATAGCAGCTGTCGCTCAGATTTGCGGTCTTGCTCTTCTTTGCAAAAACGGCGGGAACGCCCATCGCGGCACCTGCGGCCACTGCAACGGCTATACCGGAGGCCTCGATGGTAACTATCTTGGTTACACCCTCGCCTGCGTAGAGGCGTGCTATTTCCTTGCCCATTTCCATGAGAAATGTGCAGTCAAGCTGCTGATTCAAAAAGGAGCTGACCTTAAGGATATTACCGGGATATACTTTGCCTTCATTGAGGATCTTGTCTTCAAGTGCCTTCACGGTATATCACCAAGCCTTTCGGTAAAATAAAAAGCAGACAGAGAAAAATCCTGTCTGCCGATACTCTTTCAAGAAAGAAAGGTTACAACCAATAGTCGCAGCTGAACGGTGTGCGGTAGAAACATTTGAACCATCTAATCAAACCTATATTGGCAGAACAAAGCGTTATTTAACTTTGATTAAAGTTTAGCACATGAGGTCGAAAAAAGTCAATAGCAAAACCACTATTTAAGCAAAACTATCACTTTGTCCATATGTCACTCCGCTATTTCGGAAAGCCTTGTCTGTTTTATACAAAACGACCGTTTACGGATATTTTGCGTATGCTGAATTCAAAACCACAATATACAGTATATCTTGAGTACTTTTGAAAAAACGGCTACATTTTAAGGCGTAGCCGACCGCTTACCGTGCCCGCCCTCCTCGACAGAGTCCACAGGAGCCTTCAAGGAGCAACGACTTCTCGGCGCAAAAAAAATCCGAGTGCCCGTAAGAGGACACTCGGATACTGTAAATGCTTTTGCGAAAGAGCCGCTTTTTATTTGCCGTGCTTTTTCTTCTTGTTCTGCGTATACTTACTGTTCGCTGCCTTTTTGGCATCTGCAAAGCTTCTCCAGCGAACCCAAATCGGTCCGGCAAGGCAAACAGAGGTATAGAAGCCCGAGATAAGACCCACAGACATGGGGATTACAAGGCTGCGAAGGCTGTGTACACCGCGAAGCTCGGCAACGACTGCGATTGCCAAAACTGCAAAGAGGGTTGTAACGGTGGTTATTACGCTTCGTGTAAGAGTCTCATTTATGCTGTTGTTGACAAGTTCGCCCGTGGTAAGCTCTGGGAACTTTCTCTTGTTTTCCCTGACTCTGTCGTAAATGACGATAGTGTTGTTAAGAGAATATCCGAACAGCGTGAGCACGACTGCCATAAAATTGCTGTCGAGCTTGATTCCGAATACGATGCAGGCGATAAAGGCCATCAAAACATCGTGAATAAGAGCTATAAGAGCCGATACGGCAGCACTTGCACCGCCTATTTTTCTGAACCTGATCGCAACATATATAACTATAAAGGACGCCGCAAGCAGAACCGCTGCTGTGCTCTTTGCGAAGAACCTTCCGCCCACCGTGGCCGAAACATTATTCGACTCATGAAGTGCAAGACCGTTATCCTTGTATTTTTCCGCAAGGAGCTTGTTTATGGCATCCTGCTCCTCGTTTGTCAAACCGTTTTCGGCCGAAACGGAAACCGAAAGAATGGATTTATCTCCGCTCAGGGAATCGTTTGTCGAAACCGTGACCGCATAATCGGTCTTGGTTTCTATAAGAGCCTTTGCCTCCTCGGCATTGATCTCGCCCGTATAGGAATACGAGGCAATGCAGCCTCCTGTAAAGTTAATGTCAAGCTCAACGCCTACGGTGAAGAGAAGCACCACGCCGATGACGAGCAGGGCAACGCTTACAGCAAAGAACTTCGCCGAATTTTTTACGAAATCGAACCTCTTAAGCATTCTTCTTTACACCTCCGTACAGAGCAGGTCTTTTGAGAGACTTAAAGCTCACAAGGCTTGTAAGCATGAGTCTCGAAGCGAGAACGCCCATGATAAAGTTCCATATAGCACCTATCAGCAGTGTGTATCCGAAGGAATATATAGAGCCTGTTATGGAAGAGCTGAGGAAGGGGAATATTGTCGAAAATACCCTCGGGAGGAAATCGTCCGGATTTCCGAAGGCGGCCATGAGCACGAGCGAAACTATAATATTGGTGACATTTCCGTCGACAATGGCCGAAACGGCATTGCTGTAGCCCGATTTTATGGCGCCCTCTACCGACTTGCCCTTTCCGAATTCCTCCTTGATACGCTCGTTGGTGACAACATTGGCATCAACGCCCATACCTATGGAGAGAATTATTCCGGCAATACCGGGGGTGGTGAGAGTAAAGCTCGAGGTTCCGGGGAAGTAGCCCGAAATGCAGGCGATAATGCCGGCAACCTGACCTGCAAGGCAAATGCAGGAAACAAGTCCGGGAAGCCTGTAAAGCACGATCATCAGCACGCAGATGGCGGAAAATGCCACGATTCCCGCGATGAGCATGGTGTTGAGAGCATTAGAGCCGTAGGTGGGAGATACCACCTGAAGCTTGGACTCGTCAACGGTGAGAGCAAACGGCAACGAGCCCGCATTGATCTTGGAGGCGAGCTCCTCGGCCTCCTCATAGCTTGACATTCCGTTTATGACAGCCTTACCGTCGGTTATCTCCTCCTGAACCGTGGGCCAGGAAAGAGC
>CAZDEI010000148.1:0-3381 GCA_964504325.1 uncultured Eubacteriales bacterium
TCATTAAGCCGCGGAAATATATCCGGCTGTGACATGACCGTAAGCATTGCCGCAATAAATATGATTATCATCACGCTGAGAATTATGTGGTGCCTTGTCAAAAGCAGAAGCATGGCGATTCCCACGAGCAGCGCGATCCAGGCAAACATGCTTCCTGTCAGGAATATAGCAATACAGTTGATTATCGCAACGGGATAGCAGTATACGGCGCGGCTGCTTCTTGTGATCTCGAGATAGGCACAGGAAAGCACCGAAACCACCAGCAGCTCGGCAAGATAATTAGGATTTGCACAGTAGGCCGAGCAGCGATAGGAGGTGTCGAGAAGTGCAAGCACGGCCTTTTCGGTAAAGGTCGCAAAGCTTAAAACAACGCCCATACGAGTGACCGTTTGAAGCAGACGGATAAAAAACTGCTTGCTTGCAACGGTTGCGGCAAAATTCATTATTATGATTGCGCAGAAGAAAAAGCAGGAGCAGAGTATGCCGATGTAGTTGTCGTAAATATAGCCGACAAAGGCTGTAAGCCCGACAAACACGTACATTATGATGTTGGCAAGCCCCTTAAGACAGCCTGCACGCCTTTCCTTGCCTAGGAGTATATAGGCGGTTACGGCAGCACAGGCGAGCATTGAGAGCACAAAGGGCAGAAAGCAGGAAATTACCGCGAGTAGAAGCACATTTTCGTCTCTGCTTTTGCTCGGCAGCTTGATTCTAATATCCACAGCTAACCTCCGAATTGATTTAAGGACGCTTGAGATAGGGAATTGCCGCGACAATACATGAGAAGACAAGCTCAAGTGCAAGAGCGGCGATCACAGTCAGCATCGAAAAGCCCTTAGCGTAGAGCATGAGACCGAGTCCGGCGATTCCAGCCACGATGCCGAGAATATGGAACGCCTTCATAAGAGCATCAATCGTACCGAGTCTTACCGAGGCCGAAACAGCTGCGAGCATACCGCAGGTTTTCGCGCGAACTGCCGCAAAGCCGTCGGCGCTTTCGGTAAAGCGGTCGACAGAGGAAAGCTTGCCGGCGGCCGACTGCGACATGATATATACATCGTCATCGGCAAGCTCAAAGTATTCGCAAATGAGCTGCTTTGTGATGTTGGGGTCGGTTGAATTTACAACAACTGCGGTTCCGGTGTCACACAGGCGACCGAGCTCGAATTTCACATTTTCGTCTGCAAGGTACTGAACGACAAAAAGGAGACAGGGTCTTCCGTTACAGGCAAGATAAACGGGCTTATAGCCGGAGGCCATTATTTTTCGGTCGAATTCAACCGACGGAGTTCTCACATTGTGGCTTTCCATAATCGCTCTGCCGCCGATTATGATGCATTCGTCACCGACCCAGCCCGAAATTCCGAGCTTGTTTTCGTATTTGACATTCTCGGCCTTGGGAAGCTTATCAATATTGTCCCTGACGATATCCTTGAAAATATTGGCAAGCGGACTGTCGGCCGCAATCGCGACGGCAGCCGCCTTTGCTATGGATTCGTCGACTGTGTTTGCAGAGAGCGGCATCATGTTGTGAAGCAGCACCGAGCCTGCGGGGAAGAGCTCAGAGGCATTGACGGCAACCGTGTTGCATTCGGAAAGCACACGCGCTCCGTTGGTTCCCGCTACCGAGGAATCATAATATTTCAGCTCGTCTGTCATTACCTTTGCGGATATTCTGTTAAGCAGGAAAAGCGAGGGGGCGCAGCAGAGCGAAAGTGCTACGGAAAATACGGCAAAGGAGCTTCCCGCTTCGATATCTAAAAACAGCGCGGCCGCAAGTCCTGCGAGAACAGCAACGGTAAATGCGATAAGCGTGAGGGGAAGGGCACTTTTGTCTGCGGGGGTGGGACGGTACCAATTTTTCAAAAAGCCGTGTACATTAACAGTCTTTTTTCCAAAGCAGACATAAGGATCACCGCCGGATGCTCCGCCGGCCACCTCAAGAGAAAGTGACCTGTCTTCAATCGGCGAAAGCGCAAGCTTGCGCTCGCTTGTGGCGATTACGCAAATACTCTTAAGCTGTGCAGTGCAATCAGCACGCTTTCCGTAGAGATCGACAAGCATGGAGAAGCCGGCAAGTGCACCGAGACCAGCACCCTGTCCGTTAAACAGAGTGAGAGAAAGAACAGACTGAATAAGTATTGCAAGGGTCAGCACGGAGCAGCAAAGATCAACATCGCGCTCACCCGAAAAAATGCTGATAAAGGCCTTGTAATTAATTGCTGCGACTATAGCAAGCAGCACCGTGTTGGCAATATCGGGAGCAATTCCGAGCTCCAGACCTTGAGCAGTAAAGAAGAAGCCGTTGATAAAAAGCATTGCCGCAGTGAGAATCAGTGTCAAAGCCTCACGAACGGTTATACGGCGCCTGCGACTCATGAGCTGCTGCTTAATATCCGCTGCATTGTCAAGGCTTTCGTAATCCTCTACGGGATCCGAAAAAACGGCGTTAATATCCTCGACCTCGTCCTCATCGGGCTCGAAGGATTCATAGTCCTCCTGTTTTTCGTATTTTTTCAGCTTTTTCTGAGCCTTGCTGTCATCAAGCGGCTCCTCAAAGCTGTTGTTGAAGAATTCGTCGATAGCCTTACGATCAATGCAGGCCGTAGCTCCGCCGTAGAGTGAATGCTTGGGAGTTATTCTCGGCAGAGGAGCATCGGGCTCCTCTGCCGAGGTGTCTCCGACGGGGTTGAATTCCGTCGTGCTCTCCAAGGAGGGCTCGGCTTCGGTGTTGACGGTATGCTCGCTTTCAAAAAGAGGAGAAGCTTTAACCTCGGATACGGAGTCCTCGACGGAATTCGACGCTGCAGTACTGTAAACGGATTTAAGCAGCTCGTCGATCTTTTTGCGCTCAACCTCGGACTGGTCAGCAGGGGGTTCTTCGCTTATCTGCTCGGCTGTCGGCTCTTCGACGGCAACGGAAGCGGCCTCGGGCTTTTCCTCATGGCCGAAAAGATTTTCGAAAATCTGTGCTTCCTCTTTCTCCTCTGCTTCCGATTTGCGGGAGGCTGAAATTTCCGAATCGAGTCTGCGGAAGAAGTCCGCAAATTCATCCTCCTTCTTTTGAACGGGAGTGCTCGGGGCCTCTGTCTTCGCGGTGGAGGTATCAGAGCCTTCGTCACCCTCGTTTTCAAATACTACGGCGTCAACCGATTGCTTGACTGCCTTGGGCAGCTCTGCATCCGCTTCCTCGATGGAAGCCGACTCAAAGGAGACAGTATCGTTATCAGCTTCGGTGCTGCTTGCCGAATTTACCTTGCCGAGCATGCGCTCGTACAGGCTTCTTACCGAACCGTCGGGAAAGACCTCCTCGGGAGAGGCGGTGGCTACCGGCTGCTTTTTTTCGGTGTTGGCCTCGGCAGGAGAAAATCCGAGCAGCTC
>CAZDEI010000149.1:0-3348 GCA_964504325.1 uncultured Eubacteriales bacterium
CAGCAAGCTTAAGCTCGGCGCGAGAGATGCCGTTGCCGTTCTTGCTTCCTCGGCGGTCTTTGCGGCGACTGTGATTATCAATATTTATTTTCAACGGTGAATTATGCTGAAAAGATACAAGCTAACCGTGCGCTTTGACGGCAGTGAGCTTTGCGGCTGGCAGATCCAAAAAAACGGACTTTCGGTTCAGCAGTGTCTGCTTGAGGCACTGCATTCGGTTATAGGTCCTACCCGTGACGGTATACACGGCTGCAGCCGTACCGATGCCGGAGTTCATGCCGACAGCTTTGTCTGTCATTTCGACTCGGAAACGGCGGTGCCCTGTGCTAATATAGTCAGAGCGCTGAACACTCGACTTCCCTCAGCCGTGAGAGCGGTTGACTGCCGTTGTGTCGGAAATGACTTTCACGCACGCTATTCCGCTCTGTCAAAGACCTATAGGTACATAATAAACGAATCGGCTTCGGCGGATCCGTTTACCTATAAATATGAATATCTTTACGGCAGAAGGCTTGATTTAAGGGCTGCAAATGCTGCGGCAGAGGCCATTGTCGGCACTCACGATTTTTCCGCCTTTTGCTCCTCGGGCAGCAGCGTTATTGACAGAACCCGTACGGTATACGAATGCCGCTTCAGGCGCATAAACGGACGCGCGGTTCTCGAAATCAGGGGTAACGGCTTTTTGTACAATATGGTGAGAATCATCGTCGGAACTCTTATTGCCGTCAGCGAGGGCAGGCTTGCTCCCGAATCGATGAGTGGTATCCTTGCGGCAGGTGACAGAAAAAACGCTGGACCGACTGCTCCTGCCTGCGGTCTGCATCTTTATTCCGTGGAATATCCGAGGCTGTAGTTTTTCAGAAGGGAGGCGCAGAGCATGTCTAAGCGCTCAAAAATCCGAAGCGGTCAGCGAGCCGTGACAAAGGGCGACGGTGCCGTCAAGGTCATCGAGGGTGGGCGTGATAAGCGAGCGCCTCAGGGCGAACGCTTTACCGTCATACGGAGCAGACGCCGCATAAGAAGGCTCATTACCCTGGGCACGGCGGCAGCTCTTGCGGTAGCCGTTCTTATATTCCATTTCTGCTCTCCCACCGGGATAATTGAATATGTGCAGAATTCATATGCTCTTTCTCGAAACAGCGGCGACAATGCCATGACCGATACCAATGCAACGGTAGTGCAATTCGAAAGCATCGGAAATGCAGCCTGTCTGCTTTCTGATTCGTATTTCGAAATATTCAATTCAAAGGGTAATAACATCCTTTATTTCAAGCATGGCTTTGCTTCACCCGTTATGAGACTTTCCGAGGCACGAATGCTTGTCTATGATCGCGGAGGAAAAAAATACAAGCTGTTTAATTGCTCAACCGTTCTCTATGAGGGCACGGCGGCAGGCAATATTATCACGGCTGCCATCGGAAGAAACGGCCGCTACGCCATAGCCTCCTCGTCAGAGGGCTACGCCTCACAGCTCAATGTATACGATACAGGCAATGAGGTCGTTTATTCATATAAATCTGTGTCGGGGCTTATTTCGGCGGTTTGCTTCAATTCCTCCTGCAAAAGGGCTGCTGTATCGGAAATATATACTCAGGGGGGAGTCCTTTCCTCCTCCGTAACACTGTTGAATATCGGCTCGGAGAGCACAGAGCTTACTCTTACCTTTGATGATGAGGTGATCACCTCACTGTTTAATCTTTCCGACAAGCTGATTGCCGCAAGCGAGAGCAGGGTGTATATTATAAATTGGAAAAGCGGTGAATATATTACCCTTGATACAGACGGTATAATATCCTTTCTCGATGCCGATATCAACGGTCGTCTGATGCTTGTCTACTCAAGAGCGGATAAGCAGACCTATAATAATGTAGCTGTTTATTCGTGTGAGGGAGAGCGACTTGCCTCGGCCGAGATAAATGCCGTTTTGGCCGATATAAAAACGGATAAAAACGGAATACTCGCCGTTTATGACAATAAGCTGTGCAGATACGACAGCGAGGGAAGACTGCTTGAGGCGGTCAGTGACGGCTCCAATATTCAGCGAATAGCATTTGTTAACGGCGGAAGCACGGTTATCGGCTGCGGAACCGCCGAAGTATATGTGTTTGAGAGGTAAATATATGAGCATAATAATTGATGTCGCGATTTGTGCACTGATAGTGCTTATTGCCGTAAGATCCTATAAAAAAGGCTTTGCAGCCGCACTTTTGGGTCTTTGCGGCTCACTTATATCCGTTTTTGCAGCCTTTAAGCTCAGCCCGTTGCTTTCGAGCACGGCTTATAATGTACTTTTCAAAAACAGAATAATAACCGCCGTGTCGGATAGGCTCGGCGAGGGCTTTTCAAACGTTGCCGAGGCTATCGATAAGACCGTACCGAGCTTTATATACCGCGCTGCACAGTCGCTGGGCGTGGATATATCCGCCACAACTCAGCTCGGAGAAACCGCCTCGCTTGCCGAAAGCATAGAGGCAAGCATCATTTCTCCCGTTGTGCTTTTGATACTGCGAATTGTGGCGATAATACTGCTTTTTGCCGTGTTCTCATTTTTGGTGAAGCTCCTTTCCAAGCTGTTCAAGGGACTGAATTCCTTGCCCCTGCTCGGCTCCCTGAATAAGCTGCTCGGCTTTTTGCTCGGAATTATAAGCGGCTGCCTTTTTGCGGCTGTCATCTGCTCCCTTGTTTCGGCAATCACGGGACTGTTCGGAGGAAAACTGCTCTTTATAACCTCGGCGGAGCTTGCCGAGACAAATGTATTTTCCTTCTTTTCGGGACTTCTCTCGCTTTTCGATCCGGTATCCCTGATAAAATAGCAGAGGTCTCTGCTTTTATATAAAACGCATCTTAAGGCCGCCCCCCTCGGGTCGGTCCGCTCTTTAGGAGAAAATTATGAAGCTTTGTTCAAAATGCGGTAAAAGACCTGCCGTGGTCTTTATATCCGAAATGAATCCAAACGGCACCTCAACGGGCACCGAGCCCAAGGGACTCTGTCTCGTCTGCGCCAAGGAGGAGGGCATTAAGCCCATAAACGATATGCTCGAAAGGATGAACCTTTCGGATGAGGATATCGAGCAGATGAGCGATCAGTTTACGGAAATAATGGAGGGGGAGGATCCGGAGAACGAAATGATGCTCGGCTCCGCACCTGCCTTTCCGTTCGGAAATCTTTTCGGCGGAATGAGCACCGCCTTCGAGCCGAAGGAGGAAAAGAAGGAGGCCTCCGCCGATACGGACGGCGCCGAGCCGAAAAAACGCAAAAGCCGTCGAAGAAGGTATCTTGAGCAGTACTGTACCGACCTCACCGAAAAGGCGAGAAACGGCGAGCTTGATGTGATAATCGGCAGAGAC
>CAZDEI010000150.1:0-3332 GCA_964504325.1 uncultured Eubacteriales bacterium
AGGATGAGCAATGCGATATATTGATGATTTTCACGATTACGAGCTTATAGATGCCGCGGGCGGCATGAAGCTCGAAAGATGGAAGGATATAATCCTTGTGAGACCCGAGCCTCAGGCTGTGTGGCGTGACAGGGCGGATGAGGGAGCCTGGAGATCACCTCATGCCGTTTATCACCGCTCGGAAAAGGGCGGCGGCTATTGGGAGATGCTCAAGAGGGTTCCGGATGTATGGTCTGTCGAATTTGACGAGCTCACCTTCAGGCTTAAGCCCATGGGCTTTAAGCACACCGGTCTTTTTCCCGAGCAGGCTGTCAATTGGCGGCTTGCCAGCGAGCTTATAAAAAAAGAAAGCAGACCTGTCAGGGTGCTTAATCTTTTCGCCTATACCGGTGCCGCTACCGCCGCCTGTCTTTCGGCAGGTGCCTCGGTGACCCATGTCGATGCATCAAAGGGCATGGTACAGTGGGCAAAGGAAAACACTGCGGCCTCGGGTCTGTCCGACCGTCCCTGCAGATGGCTTGTCGACGATTGCCTGAAGTTCCTTGCGCGTGAAAAGCGAAGAGGCTCTTTTTATGACGGTATTATAATGGATCCGCCCTCCTACGGAAGAGGCCCGAACGGAGAAATGTGGAAGCTTGAAAATCAGATTGCCGAGCTGCTTGAGGCGGCCACTGCCGTGCTTTCCGACGATCCGCTGTTTTTCATTCTCAATACTTACACCGCAGGCTTTTCTCCTACGGTGCTCACATATTTGACCGAGCAGCTTATCGGCAGAGGACGGGGATATGTGTTTACCGACGAGATAGGACTTAAAATGACTGCGAGAAACGCGTTTCTTCCCTGCGGCAACACGACTCTTTGGACAAAGGAAAAGATAAGATGACCCCCTTGATAAGTCTTAAAAATGTATCCTATGCATACGACACGGAGGCTCCCGAGCTTACTGCCGTAAAAAATGTATCTATTGATATAGAGGCCGGCAGCTTTACCGTGCTGCTCGGAAAAAACGGCAGCGGAAAATCCACCCTTGCCAAGCTTTTTAACGGCCTGCTTATTCCCACCGAGGGCACTGTTCTCGTGAAGGGAGCGGATACGGCGGACGAGAGCAGCGCGGTTGCGGTTAAGCGAACGGTCGGAATGGTGTTTCAAAATCCCGACAATCAGCTTGTGGCAACCGCTGTTGATGAGGATGTGGCCTTCGGCCTTGAAAATCTCGGAGCTCCGCGTGAGAAAATGGACGGTATGATTGATGCCGCTCTTTCCACAGTCGGGATGCTTAAATACAAATATGCCGCTCCGCATGAGCTTTCCGGCGGTCAGAAGCAGCGTGTCTCCATCGCAGGCGTGCTTGCAATGGCTCCGGAATGCATTGTGCTCGATGAGCCGACCTCCATGCTTGATCCCGCGGGAAGAGCCGAGGTCATAGGCACGGTAAGCAGGCTCTGCCGCGAAAAGGGTATTACCGTCGTGCTTATAACTCATTTTATGGATGAGGCACTGCTTGCCGACCGGGTAATCGTAATAGACGGCGGTAGACCGATTCTCGACGGTACTCCAAACGAGGTGTTTTCGAAAACAGATATGCTCAAGGCCGCTGAGCTTGAGGCTCCTGCCGGAAAGGAGCTGCTTTATATGCTGGAAAAGGAAGGCATTTCCTTAAGCACCGAGCCGCTCGCCGAATCCGACTGCGTTGATGAGATCGTTCGTGCAATACGGAGGGAAAAAATATGAGCAAGGCAATTTCCGTATGCGGACTTTCATATAAATATCCGCAGGTCTCCGAGGAGCGCGATGCCGCTCTCGACAACATTTCATTCGATATCGAAAAGGGAGAAATCGTCGGTATTGTGGGTCAGACCGGCTCGGGAAAATCCACACTTGTACAGCACCTGAACGGATTAATTAGATGTGACAGGGGACATGTTTTCGTTAACGGTGCCGATATTTGGGAGGAGCCGAAGAAAATATCCGAATTCAGGTATAAGGTCGGCCTGGTTTTTCAGTATCCCGAGTATCAGCTCTTTGAGGAGACGGCGTATAAGGATATAGCCTACGGACCGAGGAATATGGGGCTCTCAGAGAGTGAGATTGACGCTCGCGTCAGGCTTGCGGCAGATTTCGTGGGAATCAAGCCCGAGCAGCTCGGCAATTCCCCCTTCGATTTTTCGGGTGGTCAAAAGCGAAGAATCGCAATCGCCGGAGTTATAGCCATGCAGCCCGAGGTGCTTGTCTTTGATGAGCCCTCCGCAGGACTCGATCCGGGCGGCCGTCGGCGCATATACGAGCTTATAACCTCCTACAGAGACCGCACGGGTGCGGCTATAGCGGTTGTCTCGCACAATATGGACGATATCGCCGCCTATTGCGACAGAATACTTGTGCTTCATTCGGGCAGAGTGGTGGCCTTTGATACACCGCAAAGGGTGTTTTCCGATCCCGAAATGCTGAAGAGCTGCTCACTTGAGCTTCCCGCAGCGGCGCGTATGGCGGCAGAGCTGCGTGCAAAGGGTGTTTCACTGCCGCAGGGCATACTCACCCTTGAACAGCTTAAGGACTCCCTGCTCGCACTTATGAAGGGCGGTGAGTCGGTAAAATGACTAAGATTTCCTTCGGAAAATATTATTCCACCGGCTCGGTCCTGCACAGGCTCGACCCGAGAACAAAGCTTGTGCTGCTTATAGCCTCAATAGTATTCGTATTTCTTTCGAATAACTATATTTCGCTCGCAGCAGTCACCCTGTTTACCGTCTGCCTTATGCTGCTGTCGAAAATAAGACTCGGCATGTATTTGACAAATCTGAAGCCGGTTTTGCCTATAGTGATGCTAACCTCAATACTGAGCGCACTTTATGTTAAAACGGGACGGGTGCTTTTCTCCCTTTGGAAAATAACGGTGTATTCCGATGCCGTTGACCGAATAGTGTTTATGGTCGTGAGAATTGCTCTCCTTGTAATGCTTAGTGCAGTGCTCAGCTATACCACCTCGCCGACCTCGCTTACTGCGGCACTCGAATCGCTGCTTTCGCCCTTAAAATATATCGGTCTTAAAAACGCCGTGCATACACTTGCAATGACAATGACAATAGCATTGCGCTTTATTCCGACCCTTATCGACGAAACCGAAAAGATAATGAATGCACAAAAGGCAAGGGGAGCGGATTTTGAAAACGGCGGACTGATCAAGCGCATCAAGGCACTTTTGCCGGTGCTTGTTCCTCTTTTGATATCTTCGGTCAGGCGTGCAGAGGAGCTTGCAAACGCAATGGAATGCAGATGCTACAGCGGCGCAGAGGGAAGAACGAGGTACAGCAAGCTTATGCTCGGCGCGAGAG
>CAZDEI010000151.1:0-3251 GCA_964504325.1 uncultured Eubacteriales bacterium
GTAGTAATGCTACCGAGAATTGTTATTTGTTGCTTCTTTTCATTAACCAAGGCGCTTTCGAGGCCTTTGAAATATAAAGCAGCAGTGTGAAAGGTGATATGCGGAGGCCGCAGCTGTCCGAAGGAAAGCGTGCTTATTTCAATTAAGTACCTCTGTCGGTGTGCACCGATGCTTCGCCGAGGCTGACGGCGCAAGGCTTTATCCGAAAGCGTTTTTGACATTTTGATTAAATATACCGCGAGGTCCGTGATAAGGCGCTACGGGCAAGCGAGCGCGAATATATATTAATATAAAAATACCGGGAGAGTGAAATATATGCTGGAATTGATTTTGAACACATTGATAAAAACGGTGCTTGTAGTTGCCGTCGGAGCACTTATCGGCAGCGAGAGAGCGCGCCACGGAAACGCCGCGGGCATGCGGACGCATATTTTGGTCTGCCTCGGCTCCTGTATGACGAGCATGACGAGCATGTTTGTCGCAGATGCTCTCGGCAGCAGCGGTGATGTTTTCAGAATATCTGCGCAGGTTGTTTCGGGAATCGGCTTTTTGGGTGCCGGCATGATAATCGTGAGGTCGAATAATGTCATAACAGGTCTTACCACCGCCGCCGGTGTGTGGGCTACCGGCACGATAGGTGTTGCAATCGGCTATGGCTTTTATGTCGGCGCGATCATCGTTACGCTCTTTTTCCTCGGAACCATAATTCTTTTTGCAAAGCTCGAGAAGAAGCGCAAATCCACCGAGAACATCTATATAGAAATAGATGATTTGCATGCGGTTAATTCGGTTATCGACAGCCTGCATGATAAAATAACAGAGGGCTTTACATATCAAATGTGTGCTCCTAAAAGCACAAAAAACGGAAATATCGGAATGAATATAACGGTGGAAAAGCAGATTGAGCTTAATCCCTCCGTCTTAACCGAAATAGACAGTGTCTTGTTTGCGGTTGCGGAATAAGCCGCTTTCACGGGCCGCTAATTTGTCGATATTTGTATTTTCACGAATTATGCCACTTGAAAAAGTGCTTTATTAATGGTATAATAGCTTTGTTATAAATGCGATGACGGAGAAAAGTACGACCGTATTTGCCGTAAAGAGAGTGCCGCCGCCGGCTGAAAGCGGCACCGAAGCAGAGCGGATCGGAAGTTCCCTCCCGAGCAGCGACGCCGAAGGCTCAGGCTGTGTAGGCACCGTCGGTGACGGACCGTTATATCCGTTAAGAGAGTCTGTCGGCGCGGAACCGAGTGCTCGGTCTCCGTCCGTCGGAAATTCGGGTGGTACCGCGGAGCTTTAGGCTTCGTCCCTGAGATATGTCGGGGGCGAGGCTTTTTTTGTTGCTTCGCTTTCGTTAAAGCAGCCGTTAACGGCAAAAGGAGAGATAATAAAAATGAGAGAAAAGCTTGAGCAAATACGGCAGGAGGCCGTAGCTTCGCTGAAAAACGCAAGGGATTTGTCAGAGCTTGACGAGATCCGTGTAAGATTTCTCGGCAAAAAGGGTGAGCTGACCGCAATTCTAAAGCAGATGGGCGGTCTTTCCGCCGAGGAGCGTCCCGTGGTCGGACAGCTTGCAAACAAAATCAGAAACGATATTGAGGAGGCCTTGGAGACCTCGCTATCCTCACTCAAAAGCAAAATGACCGAGCTTCGACTCAAAAACGAGGAGCTTGACATTACGATGCCGGGTAAAAAGTCGCCGTCGGGCGGCCTCCATCCCCTGAGCACCGTGCTTAACGATATGATCGATATATTCACGAGCATGGGCTTTGATGTTGTCGACGGGCCCGAGGTCGAAACCGATTATTATAACTTCGAGGCACTGAATGTTCCCGCAGATCATCCCGCAAGAGATATGCAGGACACCTTCTATATAGGCGAGAATATCCTTTTAAGAACTCAGACCTCGGCCGCTCAGATAAGAACAATGGAGACAAGAAAGCCTCCGATCAGAATAATCTGCCCCGGAAGAGTTTACCGTGCCGATGAGGTTGATGCAACCCATTCGCCTGTTTTCCACCAGATAGAGGGACTTGTTGTCGACAAGGGCATAACCATGTGTGACCTCAAGGGAGTGCTTGAGCAGTTTGCTCATGAAATATACGGACCCGAAACAAAGGTTAAATTCCGCCCCTCCTTTTTCCCGTTTACCGAGCCGAGCGTTGAGGTCGATGTCAGCTGCTCGGAATGCGGAGGAAAGGGCTGCCGTGTTTGCAAGAACACCGGATGGATTGAAATACTCGGTGCCGGTATGGTGCATCCGAGGGTGCTTTCGGCCTGCGGCATAGACCCCGAGGAGTACAGCGGCTTTGCCTTCGGAATCGGTCTTGACAGACTTACTACAACCCGCTATAAAATCAGCGATATAAGACTTTTGTTTGAAAACGATCTGCGTTTTCTTGAGCAGTTCTAAGGAGGTAAAGCGGCAATGAAGGTATCGTTAAGCTGGCTTAAAAGATATGTTGATATAAATGTTCCAGTTGAGGAGCTCTGCGACAGAATGACTCTTGCGGGCTTCGAAATCGAGGAATGCACCGACCTTTCCGAAACCATGAAGAATGTTGTTGTCGGCAAGGTAACCGCCATGGAAAGACACCCCGACTCTGATCATCTTTGGATATGCATGATCGACATCGGCAGCACAAACGAGCAGATTGTTACCGGCGCACAGAATGTGAGGGTCGGAGATCTTGTGCCTGCGGCACTTCATGATTCTTATCTGCCCAACGGCGCGCACATTAAAAGAGGCAAGCTGAGAGGGGTTGAATCCAACGGCATGCTCTGCTCGGGCGGAGAGCTCTGCCTGACCGAGGAGGATTACAAGGGTGCCTCGGTAGACGGCATTTTGATACTCAAGCCAGAGGAAACGGTGGGCGCGGATATGCGCGAGGTTCTCGGACTTAATGACTATATTATCGATTTCAAAATAACAGCCAACCGTCCCGACTGTCAGTGTGCGGAGGGAATCGCAAAGGAGGCTGCGGTTGTTTTGGAAACGACCTACAGAGAGCCCGACACCTCCTATAAGACCACCGGAGGCAGCATAGCCGACCATATTTCGGTTACCGTTGAGGATAATGAGCTTTGCCCGAGATATTACGGCCGAGTTATCAGAAATGTCAGAATCGGCGAGTCACCAGATTGGCTTAAAAAGTGTGTAACCGCCGCAGGCATGAGGCCTATAAACAATATAGTAGATATAACGAATTTCGTCATGCTTGAGACCGGTCAGTCCATGCATGCCTTTGACC
>CAZDEI010000152.1:0-3239 GCA_964504325.1 uncultured Eubacteriales bacterium
GGATGTATTTGTACATCATTCCCATAGGAAGCGAGGGTGCGGCCTTTGATGTGAATTTATCGAGCCGCTGTCCCGCGTCGTTGCGGTTCACCGTAAAGCTTTTCATTCGTTGTCACCTGTGCCTGCACCGACGGTGGAGGCCTCCTCGGTCAGTGAGCAAAAGAAGGTCTCTGCAGCCTTTATCATAAGTCCGACAAAGCAGGCCGAAACGGAAACGGTGAAGAATATCGGCATAAAGAAGCCTGCGACGGCGCTTATTAGAAAGACCGCTATAGAGCAAAGCCAAATCAGGCGAAGCATAAGCAGACCCGAGGAGGGACGGCATTTGCCTCTTACGGAGTCAAGCGTGAGCTTGAGCGCAATCGCCAAGATCGCATAGAGGAACGGAACGCAGGAATGAAAAAATGCGAGCGTTGCGGTCAGTGAGGAGCGCTGAAACACACCTCTGTTTATGAAAAATTGCATGGCGTACGGAGCGAAAAACACCGCTGCCGTAAGTGTAATAAGGCATATTATGTTGAAAATCGCCGCTGCCACTGTGAATGCTTTTTTGTTTTTCATGCGCTGATATCCTTCCCGTATGTAACTGTAGTATGCTTTCCAAGCTTAAATATTAAACTTAATATAGCATTTTTCTCGACATATTTCAAGGAAAATCCTTTTCGGGCGCCGATGCTGCGTATGTATGCATATACCCGCCCTTGAAAACGCATTTACCGAGAAATTTACATTACCGTAACAAACAGGTAAATAAATGCTATTGCGAAAGCTCGGCAAGTATTGTATATTATTATTAACCGAAAAAACGGAGGTAAAAATGGCATACTTAAGCAACAACGATAATATGATATTACCCATGATCGCCCTCAGGGGGATAGTCGTTTATCCCGAAATGATGGTGAATTTCGAAATAGGCAGACGCAGATCGATTGAAGCGGTCGAGGAGGCCATGCGCTGCGATCGCAGAATATTTCTTCTTACTCAAAGGGATATGCGTGAGGCTGATCCCTCCTGTGAGGACCTTTACGATATCGGCACCGTAGCACGCATAAGACAGGTTATTAAGCTCCCCGGCGGCAATGTCAGAGCAATTGTAGAGGGCCTTTTCAGGGCAGAGTGTGTTTCTCTTCTGTCGGATGACAGCATTGCCTATACGGCGGCAACAATAAGGCGTCTTAATGACACCGAGGGTCGCTCAAGCGAGCTGTACCGACAGGCACTTGTAAGAAAGGTGAGGGAGAGCTTTGCCGAATACGCTCAGCTTATTCCCAAGCTTCCGCCCGATATCATTGCCGGCGTCATGCAGACGGATGAGCCGGGAAGGCTTGCCGACTACATCACCTCAAACATAAACATTCCCGTTGACGATAAGCAGTATATTCTCGAGCAGCTCAACTCCGTAAAGCGTCTTAAGGAGGTCGCCGCTCTGCTTGTCCGTGAGCGCGAAATTCTCGGCATAGATGCCAAAATCAACGAAACCGTTAAGGAGCAAATGGACGCAAATCAGCGTGATTATTATTTGCGCGAGCAGCTTAAGGCGATAAGCGATGAGCTTTACGGAGCTGAGGATCCGCAGACCGAATTTGACTCCTATATGGAAAAAATATCCGCCCTTGCGGCTACGGATGAAATTAAGGAAAAGCTGCGCGAGGAGGCCTCACGCCTTGCGAAGATGCCGGCCGGCTCGCAGGAGGCGGCAGTCTCACGAAGCTATCTCGATCTTTGTCTTTCGCTTCCCTTCGGGAAATACAGCAGCACGGTTCCCGATATTAATAAGTCAAGAAGGCTTTTGGATAAAGAGCATTACGGACTCGAAAGGGTTAAGGAGAGAATTCTCGAAACCGTTGCGGTGCATACTCTCGTCCCCGATATAAGAGGACAAATCATTTGTCTTGTCGGACCTCCGGGAGTGGGCAAGACCTCTATTGCAAAGAGTATAGCCGCCTGTCTCGGCAGAAGCTATGCAAGAGTTTCACTCGGCGGAGTAAGCGACGAGGCGGAAATTCGCGGCCACAGAAAAACCTATATCGGCTCCATGCCGGGACGGATAATTACAGCGGTCAAGACCGCAGGCACGCAGAATCCTCTTATCCTGCTTGATGAGATCGACAAGCTTTCGACAACCGCCAAGGGCGATCCCGCCGCGGCACTGCTCGAAACTCTCGACAGCGAGCAGAATGTTGCCTTTTACGATCATTATGTCGATCTTCCCTTTGACCTCAGCAGAGTGCTCTTTGTGACCACTGCGAATTCTCTCGATACCGTGCCTGCACCGTTGCTCGACCGTATGGAGATAATTGAGCTCGGAAGCTATACAAGGGAAGAGAAATTCAAAATCGCAAGACTTCACCTGATAAAAAAGGCGGTGCCCGAATTCGGACTCACCGCCGGAAAATGCCGCTTTACGGATGAGGCTGTTTACACTCTGATTGATTCCTATACGAGAGAGGCAGGCGTAAGAAGGCTCAAAAGGCTTATAGAATCCGCCGTTCGCAAGGTAGGCGCCGAAATAGTGTCGGGAAAATGCAAATCGGTTACCATAAGCGCTGCGAAGCTTAAGGAATACTTCGGTCCCGAGAAGTATACAGATGAGCTGATACCCGAAGTCGATTCCGTCGGCCTTGTGAACGGACTTGCGTGGACCTCGGTGGGCGGCACCATGATGCAGCTTGAGACGGTTGCCGTAAAGGGAACAGGCAAGATTGAGCTCACCGGCTCACTCGGTGATGTTATGCGCGAATCGGCACACACTGCGGTTACCTATGTCAGAAGCATTGCCGAAAGCATAGGCGTGGATCCCGATTTCTATAAAAACACCGATTTACACATTCATGCCACCGAGGCGGCTGTTCCGAAGGACGGTCCCTCAGCCGGTGTCACAATGGTAACGGCCATAGTTTCCGCATTAACGGGTATTCCCGTTAAAAGAGATATCGCGATGACGGGCGAGGTCTCTCTGCACGGAAAAAGCCTTATTATCGGCGGACTTCGCGAAAAAACCATGGCTGCATATAAGGCCGGCGTTAAAACGGTATTTATTCCAGCGGCTAATGTCCGTGATATGCGCGATATAGACGAGACAGTCAAGCAGAATGTAAGGATAGTTCCCGTTGACAGCGTAGAGGAAATATTGCACTCTGCACTTGTTTCCGATCCCTTCGAGGCGGCGAGACCCGTGTCGGTGAATATCGGCGGAGATAAAAAGCATTTTGCTTCCGTCAGACAGTAAGGAGACAGAA
>CAZDEI010000153.1:0-3219 GCA_964504325.1 uncultured Eubacteriales bacterium
AAGCGTGTCTTATATAATAGTCGTAGCGGGACAGGCTCTCGGGGGTCTGTCCGACCGCAGCGGCAGTCTCCGCAAAAGCAGAGAAGCCTGCTTTCGCTGCGCCATTTATTAACCCACCCTTTTCAAAAAAACGGAGGAAGCTTCATGACGAAGAAACACAGGTGTTACCGCTTTTTGAGCCTTGTGCTCGCTTTCGCGCTTGCCCTCGGGCTTGTTCCCGTTACGGCCTTTGCCGAGGAATCCGGTATTTTAATCAACGCGACCAGCTTTCCCGATTCCGCATTTCGCACATATGTTGCGACCCTTGATACCTCAAATGACGGCAAGCTGTCCGATTCCGAAATATCGGCAGTAACCTCTATGAATGTTGACAATCTCGGTATAGGCTCCCTTGAGGGTATAGAGTACTTTACCGAGCTTGAGACACTTTCCTGCAGCGGAAACAAGCTTGTAGGTCTTGACCTTTCGGCCAATACGCAGCTTGTAAATCTCACCTGCACGGGTAACTCCCGCGATGTGACGCTGTCAAAGTCTGAGCCGGAATTTGAATTCGGCGCCCTCGGTATGGACTGCTCGGCAGTCAGCGGCTTTTCGGTCGGCTCGCAGGCTGTTGAATATCTTCATACCATCCCGACAGATACCACGGAAATCACTTATAACTGCGATGTGAATTGCTCCGGTGTTTCGGATCCCGTTGCTTTTAAGCTTAATGTCAATTGGGTCGATGCGGCGGTTCCGGCCTACACCGATATCGTTTTAAGCCGCTTGAGCAACACCTCGCTTAAGGCGCAGCTCAAAATAAATACCTCGGGCAAATTATATGCGGCGCCGACAGAAACGGCTCTTTACGAAAAAATACTTGCCGATGACGGTGTTGCCTTTACCGCCGGCTACAAGACCATTACATTAAACGATTACAGTGAAACCGACGAGAGCTTTTATTTTGCCGTAAAGGACAATAACGGAGTCATTTATCGCACGAAATGCTACAGTGTTTATCGCTATGATGCAAATCATGTCAACCTTTTCGATGCCATGAGCGGTCTGTCGGCGGAAACGCTTCCCGCAAGCTTTGATTACGAGCTCGGCACCGAAAAGAAATATTCCGTGCTTTTATACAATTTCGGTATGCTTTACAGCCAAGAGTTTTATGCAAGGCTTGTGAAGCTCGAGGTCACCTCGGCTGCATTCTACAGGCTGGCCTTTTCGGGTAAAACCGAAAGTATTGATACTGTTATAGATATTTTCAAGCAGGAAAACGGCGGAATTTCACACCTGCATCGACAGGATTCGGATGATTACAACGGCGACGGAGAGCGCTTTGAAATTCAGCTGTCGCCCGGAACATATTATATCGCCTTATACGGATACGGCGGCGACAGCGGAAAGTGTCAGGCCGAAATGGCGAAAACCGATCGTCAGCCTGCCACCGATGTGTCACTGCTCGATGCCTTAAAGGATCTGTCCGCCTCGGCCACGCTTTCTTCCTCCTTTGCGCATGACCTCGGTCAGGACGGTAAGCTTTATCAATATGAAAGAGATAGCTATACCTACGAGTTCTTTGCAAGGCTTGTAAGGCTTGATCTTACGGCGGTTGCCACCATCCTTACCGTCAAGTTCGGTGAGGAGACCGACAGCAGTATCGATACCCGCATATGGCTGTTTAGAAAAAACGGTGATGAAATCGAATATATATCTCAGCACGATAACGACAATTATTGCGGCTACGGTGAACAGCTGCATAACGTGCTGTCTGCCGGCACCTATTATCTTGTGCTTGCGGGCTACGATGATTCGGAATTCGGAGTCTGCAACGGAAGCATAACCGCGGTTGCGGCCGATAATCTGATTGAAGGTCACCTTTGCTTTATAGGCACGGATGTGCCCGTGCCCGATGAGGATGCACTTTGGAGCTGGAACGCCGAGACCAAAACCCTTACCCTTAAGGACGGCTTCTCTGTTTTCTGTGATGCCGATCACGAGAATCATTATTCGGCAATATGCCTTCCTGATAACAGCACCGTAGCGGTTGAGGGAACGGCGACCGTCATTACTGCCATCGGCGACGGCGACACCGACGATGCCTCGGACGCAATCTACTGCACCGGAGCCTTGACCGTACAGGGAAAGAAGGGCGGCAGCTCACGCTTAATAATCGATTCTGCGAGTCATTCAATAAACTTACACCGATACAGTGATGAAAGCGGTATTAGCCTTACCGTTAAGGATATCGGCTTAGAGCTTATAAGCAACCGGTACGGCATTTATGCAAACGATATGGATTTAATGCTTGAAAATGTTAAATTTGCTGCAAGCAGCGTGGATAGTAATGCTGCAGTAATAAGAGCCGAGGATATCACAGTGCTTGACAGCTCTCTTGAGCTCGAAGGCAACAACCTCGGTATTAGAGCCGATGGAGACATTTCAATAAAAAATTCGTCACTTTATCTGAAAACATGGAACGACGGTATTCGCTTGCACTCGGACTATACCACACTCCGTGCCGAAAGCAGCTCGATAATAACTCTTTGCCGTGACGAATCGATAGACGGTGCCGACGACTGCAAAATCGAGCTTATCGATTGCTATACCTACCTTGACAGCACCTATGACGAGGAGGGTATTTACTGCTTGGGAGAGAATAGCAGCATTACGATCAGCGGCGGCAGCTTCACCTCAAGGGCCAAAGAGGATGCGCTTGAGGCAGGCAGTATCACCCTTGAGGATGTAGTGTTTGAGCTTGAAACGGTTGACGAGGATTACACGCTTTTGGATTTCAACGGTAACGGCGGCACGGGCTTCTCGCTTCCCGGAGTCTTCCGCCTTTACGATTTTGACGGTGAGCTGCTTTACGAGGGCGAATGGACGGATGACCTTATATTCGGCGGCGATCTTGTATATGACGAAACACCGGTTTTCCGCGCGGTCAGCGTGCATGAGCACACTCCCGTCACCAAAAACGGAAAGCTTGTCTGCTCCGTCTGCAGAGCACCGCTCGGCGATGCGACCGAGGACGGAGCACCTAAAACGGGTGATAATGCCAATATCCTGCTTTGGACCGTGCTGCTGCTCGCATCACTCGGTGCAGGCGCTGCAATAGCGGTTGTTGTAATCAAAAGAAAAAAAGCGGAAAGCAAATAGCATAGCTTAATAGAAGACCGCAACGGAATTAGCCGAGGTGCGATAACGAAGTATTTATGTAAGGTGGCGGTACAGCGA
>CAZDEI010000154.1:0-3195 GCA_964504325.1 uncultured Eubacteriales bacterium
CTCTCGTAGTATTCAAGCAGACGGTCCGCATATTTGCTTAAACGAAGGAAATATGCCTCCTCCTTGGCATCGGTCACCTCACGGCCGCAGTCGGGGCATTTTCCGTCAACAAGCTGAGAGGGAGTGAAGAAGGATTCGCAGGGCACGCAATACTTGCCCTCGTAGGAGCCCTTGTAGATATCTCCCTGCTCGTACAGCCTTTTGAATATCTTCTGCACGACCCTTTCGTGGTCGCTGTCGGTGGTGCGTATGAACTTGTCATAGGTGGTGTTCATGCTGTTCCATACGCCTTTGATATCATCCGAAACTCCGTCAACGAATTCCTTAGGGGTGATTCCGGCCGCCTTGGCATATTCCTCTATCTTCTGACCGTGCTCGTCGGAGCCGGTCATAAAATAAACGTCGTAGCCCTTCATTCTTTTGTAGCGGGCAATCATATCGGCAAGTACGATATCGTAGGTGTTACCGATATGCGGCTTTCTCGATGTGTAGGCTATGGCTGTTGTGATATAAAATTTTTCTTTATCAGGCATTTTAGTCCTCCTCGGTCTTGCAGCCGTCTTGTGACGGTCGCATCCTTACCGAAATATTATACACCGAGTCGCTTGAGAATACAAGGAATTTATATACGCTCGTAAGTACAAAAAACTGACACCTCCGAGGGGAGATGTCAGAAGACTTGACTTTTTGCGATCTAATTCCGCGCGACGGACAGCTCGGGTGCCGCTTCCTTTTCAGCGACCGACATGCGCTTCCTTTTGATAAGACCCATAAGGTCGATACGGATAAGACCTATAACTATCGAAAGCACGGTCATGCCCTCACATATCGCGCCCTCATAGGAGCCGATAAGCGCATTATATACAAGCCAGCCTGTATGAGTCGGCATGCCGAGGCAGCGAATGAGACCGGTGCTTGTCATTCCGTAGGCAATGGTTGAAACCACCTTTGCGCAGACTATAAAGACAGCGGCCTTGCCGTCTGCAGTGATAAAGCCGGATATGGCGGTGATTATTCCGAAAACAATTATATAGGGCAGTGTCGATTTCTTTTTCTTTACCACGACACCGAAAATAAGATCGCGAATCACACCGATTGAATTGAGCACAAGACCCGTCCATGCGCCGAGCAGAAGATACTGTACGGCAAAAAAGATTCCGTTGGCGGCTCTGAAAAGCATTACATTGAAATGAGACTTGCACTGAAATGCGGCAAAGGCGGCTATAATTCCGAGAATTCCGCATGCATGTGAAATAATATCTATGATACTCATTATTACCCCTTGACTTTCCTTTATAATTGACAATATAATTATATTAAATGATCGAAATAAGTCAACAGTCGGCGGTAAAGTGTATAAACGATCAATTTCGCTCAAGTGAGGTAGCTGCTATGATAAAAAACGAACGACAGGATAAAATAACCGAAATAATTAATCAGGAGGGCTATGTTACAGCCGAGCAGCTTGCAAAAAAGCTATATGTAAGCCTTCCTACGGTGAGGCGCGATCTTGCCGAGCTCGCCGTAAAGGGGTATATAATCAGAAGCAGGGGCGGAGCCTGTCGGCTTGAGGAGGGCTCGGCGGTCCCCTTTAGGTTCAGAAGTGCCTTTTTGAGCAGTGAAAAGAAGCATATGTGCCGTGAGGCGGCAAAGCTTATTCATGACGGTGACTGCGTGTTTCTCGATTCCTCGACCTCGGTCAGTCACATGATCGAATATTTCAGGGAGCTGCGGGATATTAAGGTTGTCACAAGCAGTATTCCGTTGCTGCTCGCCCTTCTTGAAAGCGGCATTGAGGTGTACGGCACGGGAGGCAGAGAGGTTGACATAACCTACAGCTTCGGCGGAGGCATGGCAGAGGATGCAATGCGCCGCTTCAGGTTCGATATTGCGTTTATATCCTCTACGGGTGTTTCGTCGGACGGCAGCATCTGTGAGCTCGTTGAGCCAACGGCAAGGCTTGCCCGTGTTGCGATTGAGCAAAGCAAGAAATTCGTTTATCTTTGCGGAAGTGAAAAGTTCGGAATATCGGCACCGCATATTATCGCCGATATTAGAGCTGCCGACTGCGTAATTACCGATGAGATGCCGCAATCGGGGCTTTCGGAGGAAGTGAGACTGCAGCTTGCCGAATGAGCGGCGATCGCTGTATTTGAAAGGATAAGCTATGATACTGTCTGTGGCAGGTCTTTCGATGGCCTTCGGAGAAAGACTGCTTTTCGAAAATGTCAGCTTCGGTGTCGAGCCGGGCGATAAGATCGGCCTTATCGGCGCCAACGGCTGCGGAAAAACAACACTTTTTAATTTGATTCTCGGTAAGCTGACGCCCGAATCGGGTGGAATCGTCCGTGCGGCTGGTCTGAATATCGGCTACCTGCAGCAGCATGCCTGCAGGGACAGCGAAAGAACTGCGTATGAAGAGGCGCTTTCGGTGTTTTCTTCCCTTATTGAGGAGGAAAAGCGGCTCAATGAGCTGTCGGCCCGTCTTTCCGAGGCACCAAGTGACAGCCTGATTGCCGAATTTACTCAATTGAATGAAAAATTCATTGCCGGCGGTGGACTTACCTATAAGTCGCGCACCATGGCAGCCCTGAAGGGTCTCGGCTTTTCGGAGACCGAGTGTGAGCTTAAGGTTGGCAAGCTTTCGGGCGGTCAGCGTTCCAAGCTTGAGCTGTGCCGTTTGCTCATATCGGCTCCCGAGCTTATGCTGCTTGACGAGCCGACCAACCACCTGGATATTGCCTCGGTGGTGTGGCTCGAGGGGTATCTTTCCTCCTTTAAGGGTGCGGCTATGATAATTTCTCATGACCGCTTCTTTTTGGATCGCGTTACCGGCAGAACCTTTTCCTTTGAAAACGGTCATATGTATTCCGCAAACGGCAATTATACGCGCTTTAAGGAGCTTCGTGCGCTTGAAAAGGAAACCGAGCGCCGGGAATATGAAAATACCATGCGCGAGGTAAAGCGTATTGAGGAAATTATCGAGCAGCAGCGCCGATGGAACAGGGAGAAGAATATTAAAACTGCCGAAAGCAAGGAAAAGCAGATCGAAAGGCTGACCGCGAATTTAAAAAAGCCCGAGCCGGAGCAGCAGGCGATCTCTCCCGTATTTCAAATCAAGTCGGAAAGCGGTAATGATTGCCTGTTTTGTGAGGGCCTTTCAAAGAGCTTCGGTGAAAAACAGCTGTATAACAA
>CAZDEI010000155.1:0-3187 GCA_964504325.1 uncultured Eubacteriales bacterium
TCATAGATGAGATCGATGCCGTCGGCAGACAGCGCGGCGCAGGTCTCGGCGGCGGCCATGACGAAAGAGAGCAGACCCTCAATCAGCTTCTTGTCGAAATGGACGGCTTCGGTAAAAATGAGGGAGTCATTGTAATTGCGGCGACCAACCGTCCCGATATTCTCGATAAGGCCCTTTTGAGACCCGGCCGCTTTGACCGTCAGATAACCGTAAATTATCCCGATGTCAAGGGCAGAGAGGAAATTCTCAAGGTTCACGCGAGAGGAAAGCCGCTCGCTCCCGATGTGGATCTCAAAACAATTGCTCAGTCCACTGCCGGCTTTACGGGTGCCGATCTCGAAAACCTTCTTAATGAGGCTGCACTTCTTGCGGCAAGAGAAAACAAAAAGGCAATTACTCATAACTATATTGAGGAGGCCACCCTCAAGGTTATTGCAGGCCCCGAGAAGAAGAGCTGGGTCCTTAAGGATAAGGAAAAGAAGAACACGGCCTATCACGAGGCAGGTCATGCCGTGACAAGCTATTATCTGCCTACACAGGACGATGTTCATGCCATAACCGTTATACCGCGCGGAAGAGCACTCGGAATGACCGTTTCTCTTCCCGAGGAGGATAAATTCTCGAAGTATAAAAACGAGATGCTTGAGGAAATCGTTATGCTGCTCGGCGGCAGAATTGCCGAGGAGCTTTGCAACGGCGATATTTCGACGGGAGCCTCCAACGATATTGAGCGTGCAACCAAAATCGCGCACGATATGGTGGTTAAGTACGGAATGAGTGACGAGCTCGGAACCGTGCTTTACGGAAGCTCCAACGATGAGGTTTTCCTTGGAAGAGATTACGGACATGTTGACAATGTGTCCGAGGAGGTTGCCTCCAAGATTGATCGCGAGATCAAGCGTATAATCGACGATTGTCGCAGACGCGGTGAGGAGCTGCTGAAGACCCATATGGATAAGCTTCACGCGGTTGCAGAGGCCCTCTTCAAGAAGGAAAAGCTTGACGGTGAGGAATTCCGTTTGATAATGGAGGGCGCCGCTCTCCCCGAGACTCCCGAAATGTGATTAACCCTTCGGTGAGCTCAAAAGTATTCAGTACAGCAGAGTCGACCCCCGGTGGGGAGGCTCTGCTTCTTCTGCATTCTAAGTCGGGCTTAATTTAAGGAGTGTAAAATTTGTTCAAATACGAAATGCATATGCATTCCTCTCCCTGCTCGGGCGGCGGAGACAGTATAGAAAAGCATATTGAAATGCTCAGATGCAAGGGCTTTTCGGGCGGTGTCATAACAAATCATTTTTACCGCGGAGATACGAAAATCGACCGACAGCTTCCGTGGGCGGAATTTGTCGATGCATATAATGAGGATTATCGTTGCGGTAAAAAGCGCGCGAGGCTGTATGATTTTGATCTGCTTTTCGGTGTGGAGGAGCATTTGGGAAACGGCAAAGAGGTGCTCATCTACGGTCTGACACCCGATTTCTTTTACCGCCATCCAGAGCTTGCCACTGCCTCTCCCGAGCAGTACTTTTCCGCGGTGCATATGGCAGGAGGACTTGTTTTTCAGGCGCATCCTTACCGTGACCGTTGGTATATTTCGGAGCCGGGACCGCTTTCCGCCTTGAAGCTTATTGACGGTATTGAGGTCTTCAACGGCGGTAACAGTGCCGAGGAAAACGCCGCGGCAGAGGAGCTTGCAGAGCGCATGAATTTGCGTGCTGTGGCAGGCTCGGATGCACACTCCTCCTCCGACGCGGGAAGAAACGGAATACTTTCTCCCGTTCGTATAAGAACCGAGAATGAGCTTGCAACGCTGCTTTTATCTAACAACTACAAATTATTAAAATGAGTCTGTAATTTTCAAAGCTTGTCTTTGAGAATTTTGTTGAATATTAATCCTTTTTAAACTTCCTTTTTACGGATAAGTATGTTATACTTATTTGGCACTTTGCTGTATGAATCAATAATTTGCCGAGGTGGATGTATAAATGTCCGGAAAAAAATCAAACAGACGACGCAATGCGGCGCTCGTTTCACTTGTTACGGTGCTTGTTTGTCTTGTGGTTATTGTCGTTTCGGTTGTAATGGTGGTTAAAATTTGGGTAAATACGGACGGAAGCTCTTCACCGGCTCCTTCTTCAGATGAAGCCTCATCGCTGCCGACCTCGTCAGAGCAAGCCTCCTCCGAGCAGGAGTCCTCTCTCCCCGCCGAGAGCAGTCGGCCGACCTCATCCGCAGAACCCGTCACAGGCAATAAGATTTGCTATCTCACCTTTGATGACGGTCCGTCGGACAATACCCCCAAGATACTTGATGTTCTCGACAGATATAATGTAAAAGCGACATTTTTCGTCGTCGGTAACGCGGGTCGTGCTTATCCCAAATATTTGACCGAAATAGTCAACAGAGGTCATGCGATCGCACTTCATTCCTATACGCATGAGTACGATCAGATCTATGTCAGTGAGGAAGCCTTCTTCAGCGATCTGAACAAGCTTGATGAGCTTGTTTACAATTGGACAGGCGTGCACACCAAGCTTATGCGCTTTCCCGGCGGAAGCAGTAATGCCGTAAGCAAAAAATACTGCGCCGGAATAATGACAAGGCTTACTCAGTCGATTGTTGAAAAGGGCTATCATTATTTCGATTGGAATGCTATGTGCGGCGATGCCGAGTATGTTCCCGGTCATTATCCTCACAGCGTTGAGGAGCTTATGGAGTATATAAAGGAAAGCTCAACCTCAAGCAGTGTCTGCGTTTTGATGCATGATACCAACGATAAAGCAACTACCGTTGATGCCCTGCCGCAGATAATCGAATATTATCAGTCCTACGGCTACGAATTCGCCGCATTGGACGAAACCGTCTCGGGCTTTAAGCACCGTGTCAATAACTGAGCATTATAAGCATTTGCTATTAAACACTCTCATATATTTATGAGGGTGTTTTTTTGCGCCCTGACTCTGCTGCTCGGGAGGAAATAAGGAATGAAAAAAGCTAAGCTGAGGGTGCTGCTTGTCGGTAATCCGAATTGCGGAAAAACCGCACTTTTCAACCGTCTTACGGGATCCCTTGCATATGTCGGTAACCGCTCGGGCGTGACCGTTGAGAAAAAAAGCGCACCACTTCGGGCGGATAGGAAAATTCTGATTACCGATCTGCCCGGAGTTTATTCGCTGAAGCCCTATTC
>CAZDEI010000156.1:0-3181 GCA_964504325.1 uncultured Eubacteriales bacterium
GTATTATCTCCGTTATATCGATCCGCACAACAGCACGGCCGTTGCGGCGGAGGACAAGCTTAAGTATTGGCTTCCCGTTGATTGGTACAACGGCGGAATGGAGCATGTCACAAGGCACATGATCTATTCGCGCTTCTGGCATAAATTCCTTTATGATATCGGAGTCGTTCCGACCGAGGAGCCCTATGCCAAGCGTACCGCACAGGGACTCATCCTCGGCTATGACGGCGAAAAAATGAGCAAATCGAGGGGCAATGTCGTCGATCCCAACGAGGTTGTGGATGCATACGGCGCCGATGTGCTCAGAGTTTATATACTTTTCATGGGTGATTATGCCTCTGCGGCTCCCTGGAGCGAAAGCAGCGTTAAGGGCTGCAAGCGCTTCCTTGACCGAGTGGCCGAGCTTTCGGAGCTTGTCGGCAAGGGCGAGCCCGACGAAAAGCTTGACAGCCTTTTCCACAGAACGGTCAAAAAGGTCAGCGCCGACATCGAGGATATGAAGTTCAACACGGCGATTGCCGCTATGATGACCCTTATCAATGAGGTCAATGCTGTCGGCTCACTCACTGAGGAGCAGTATAAGACCTTTATAAGGCTGCTTTGTCCCTTTGCTCCGCACCTTTCCGAGGAGCTGTGGGAGGCCGCAGGCGAGACCGCGCTCTGCTCTTTGGCTGCATGGCCCGAGTATGACGAGTCGAAATGTGTCGACAAAACCGCTGAAATAGCCGTTCAGATCAACGGCAAGCTGCGCGGAAGGGTAAGCATACCTGCCGACGCCTCCGCAGAGCAGGCAATTGCCGCCGCAAAGGCTGAGTCCAGAGTGGCAGCCGAGCTCAACGGCAGACAGCTCATAAAGGAGCTTTATGTGCCGGGCAAGCTTGTAAACATAGTTGCAAAATAAAAAATCGGAGGAGCAATCGGCCCGAAAGAGCCGTTTGCCCCCGTAAGCCGAAAAATATTCTTGACAACAGGAGTACTGTCGGTTTATAATATAGTGAACAACGCTTGGTTGCTCAAAGCGTTTTTGCTAATACCCCTGCATATTTATGCAAAAGGGAGGGAATACACAGATGAGCCAGGTCAGAGTAAAGGAAAACGAATCTCTCGACAACGCACTTCGCCGCTTTAAAAGGCAGACTGCGAAGGACGGCGTGATTCAGGAGGTTCGCAAGAGAGAGCATTATGAAAAGCCCTCGGTAAAGCGTAAAAAGAAGTCGGAGGCTGCACGCAAGCGCAAATTCCGCTGATCGCTTTTAATCAGATCGTGAGAGGCGTCCGATTTTTTCGGTCGCCTTTTGATTTTTAAAAAACGGAGAAATTATGAAGCTTTTTGTTCCCGATGAAATGTTCGAGCGGATAACCGCAATAACCCCAGAGTATCTAAAGGAAAACGGAATAGAGGCGCTTTTGCTCGATGTCGATAACACACTTTCCGAGCATCACGCGGGCGTTCCCGCAGACGGTGTCGAGGAGTGGATAGAGCGAATGACAGTCGCCGGCACAGCCCTCATGATCGTTTCCAATTCCAAGGAGGAGCGGATTAAGCCCTTTGCCGACAGGATAGGGCTCCCCTATGAGGCCCTCTCGCTTAAGCCGCTCGGCAAGGGAATCGGACGAGCTCTGAGGCGTCTCGGGGTCGACAGAAAAAGAACGGCTCTTGCGGGCGATCAGATATTCACCGATGTGCTCGGAGCGCGGCTTTGCGGAATAAGAGTGCTGTTTTTGAGGTATATAAGGCTTGAGGACGGCAAAAGCTTTAAGCTCAGGAGAGCTCTTGAGAAAAAAATACTGAAGGGAAGAGCCTTCAAGGGGGAGGAAGACAGATGAGTGCACTTTTCGGCCCTGCGGGCAACGAGGCGGCCTTTTCGGCGGGCGGCAAGCTTGATTCCTCGGCGGCACCCGCATATGTCGCCTCGCTCGGACTGAACGCCTATGAATATCAGTGTGGAAGAGGCGTTAATGTCAGTGAGCAAAAGGCCGGCTTAATCGGCAAAAACGCCGCAGAGCTCGGCGTAAAAATTTCTTTGCATGCTCCCTACTATATATCCATGTCGGGGGTTGACAGAGAAAAGCGCCTTAATTCGATAGGCTATATTGTCGCCTCGGCCGAGGCGGTAAAGGCAATGGGTGGTGATCGCATAGTCGTTCATACCGGCTCCTGCGGAAAAATCAGCCGCGAGGAGGCGCTTGCGCTTGCGACGGACACCATGCGAGCAGCGGTAGCCGAGCTTGACGAGCGCGGCCTCGGCGAGGTTCATATCTGTCCCGAAACGATGGGAAAGCTCAATCAGCTCGGAACACTCGATGAGGTGATAGCTCTTTGCAGGCTTGACGAAAGAATAATACCCTGCATCGATTTCGGCCATTTGAACGCACGCACACACGGCGAGCTTGTCGGCGATGCCGACGGCTACAGGAAAATACTGGATAAAATTTCGAATGAGCTCGGGGAGTATCGTGCCGGGCATTTTCATTCCCATTTTTCGAAGATAGAGTATACCGAGGGCGGTGAAAAATGTCACCTGACCTTTGAGGACACCCTTTACGGTCCCTTCTTTGAGCCGCTGCTGGAGCTTGTTGCAAAAAGGGGACTTTCGCCGACCTTCATATGCGAATCGGCAGGCACGCAGGCGGCAGATGCCGCGCAAATGAAGCGCTATTACGAGGCCCAGTGCCGAAAAGCTCCGTAAATTGTCCGAAACCGCGCCGTAATATTTAAAAAGCTCTTGAAAAACGGGGCGCAATAGGATATTATAGTATAAGATAAAAATATTTGGAGGAAGTTATTTTATGATTACTGCCGGTGATTTCAGAAACGGCGTCACTTTCGAGATGGACGGTAATGTTTACCAGATCATCGAATTCCAGCATGTTAAGCCCGGAAAGGGAGCCGCCTTTGTCAGAACAAAAATCAGAAACGTTATTGCAGGCTCCGTTGTTGAGCGCACCTTCAACCCCACCGAAAAGTTCCCCACCGCTTATGTTGAGCGCAAGGAGATGGAGTATCTTTACGAGGACGGCGGTCTTTACTACTTCATGGATCCCGAGACCTATGAGCAGGTTCCCGTAAACGCCGCAGAGCTCGGCGACAACTTTAAGTTTGTTAAGGAAAACATGATCTGCAAGATCCTTTCCTACAAGGGTAAGGTCTTCGGCGTTGAGCCCCCGACCTTCGTTGAGC
>CAZDEI010000157.1:0-3161 GCA_964504325.1 uncultured Eubacteriales bacterium
GGTGGTCTTGTTGGGATCGGGGTCATCCATAAGGAAGGGGTTGACAGCGGTAAAGACGTAGCCGTTAAGATCTACAACCTCATCATATGAGCCCCCCGCGGCACCGACATTGATCTTGCTGTTATTGTCTCCGCTGTTGCCACCGCAGGCAGTCACGGAAAAGACAAGTGCGGCAACAAGAAGCATCATGGTCGCGCGCTTAAAAAACTGCGAGATTTTCATTGCTTTCCTCCATAAAATTAATATTTAGTTAGCTAACCCGGACTGGGATATGCTCTTTACAAGGAACTTCTGGCAGATAATTGCCAGCACCACAAGGGGAGCTATTATTATAAGCGATGCGGTATTTCTCGCGATACCTGTTCCGACGGTATCGACAACCGACTGCTCCTTGATGGTGAATTCGGTGTTGAAAATGATACTCGTGAGAGTCTCGATTTTCTCGATAAAGAGACTTCTGAAATAGGTATCGGTCCACTGCCAGCAGAAAGCGAATAGAAAGATGGTTATCATCATCGTGCCCGCGTTCGGAAGCATGACCTTGAAGAAGGTACCGATCGTGGAAGCACCGTCAACATAGGCGGCGTTTTCAAGATCGCGAGGCATTCCCTTAAAGAACTCTCTCATCAGGTAAATATACAGTCCCTGCTTAACCGTCATACAGCCGAGAGAAAGTATGTAAACCGACATCTCGTTGTTAAGAAGGTTAATCTGATTGAAATACAGATACTGAGCTACGCTGTATATCTGCTGCGGGACTATAAGAGTCATAATTACAAGTGCGAAGAGAAGATTCCTTCCCTTGAACTTGAATCTTGCAAGACCGTATCCGACGAGGGTTGCTGTAATAACCTGAATAAGGCCGGAAACAAGAGCCATGCGAAGAGTATTAAGACCCGCGGTGGTAATTCCCATATGCTCCCATGCATACTTCCAATAAAAGGTGCTGAAGGCCTTCGGGATATACTTGACGGTTGAGTCAAGCATATCATTGGGTCCAAAGAAGGAATACATAAGCTTGAAAATAAAGGGCTTAAGTATAACATAAGCAAGTATTATTATCAAAAGCGTGCGGAATATGGCAAATGCGATCTTTCCGATTTCAAGGTGCTTTTTTCTTTTTACATTTACGTTGAGATTCTGCATTTATTCCACCCCCTACTTCATTTTCTTGGAGACGAGGGAGGCAATACCCGCGATAGCTCCGAGCACCAGTGCAAGGCTGAGTGCATACAGCATATACATGCTCGTTCCGTCGGCGTACTGAGATCTCGACCAGGTGTTATCCGAAATGTATGTGAAGAGCTCACTGTCGTTTCTTGTGAAGGAATCGATAACTGTGTACACGGCAACAACGACGATCTGACGCGAAACCATGGGAATCGTTATCTTCCAGAAGGTTTCCCACTTGGAGCAGCCCTCAACCTCTGCAGCCTCATAAAGGGGATTCGGAATCTCCTGGAAGGCCGCGAGAAGAATGAATATCTGCATTCCCGAGCTTGAAACGATATCGTAGACTCCGTTTGCGGCGGAGGCGATAAACTTTGTGAAGCTCTCACCGAGATTCAACTGAGTAAGCAACTGTGTTATATCAAGTCCCGTTGAGGAGGCCGCATCAACCGCATCATTCAGAGAGGCACGGCCACTTGCAAAGGTAACAAGGTCAAAGCTGCTGTTGACGCTTATCATTACGCCGGTTGAAATGATAACGGGCAGGAAGAATATGGCTCTTGCGACCACGCGTCCCTTAAACTTCTGATTCAGTATTGAAGCGAAGAAAAGGCTGAATACAACGATGGTCGGCACCTGCACGAGCATTTCGCCGTAGGAGGAGATAAGCAGCTTGTTGAAGTTCGGGTTGCTGAGCAGCGCCTTGCTGTAATAGTAAAGGCCCTTCCACTCGAGGATGTATCCATCGGGAGTCATCTGAGTGTCGTTCAATGAAAAGATCACGGTGTTTATCATGTTCGGAATGAACAGGAAGCAAAGACCGAAGATCAGCGGCAGAACGAAGACATAGCCCATTCTCGCCTGCTTCTTTTCAAGTGACAGCGGACGCCTTCTTTTACGGGGAGGCTTTACTGCTACGGTCGCATTCTCGGCGACCGCGATCGGGTTTTCTGACATATTCAAGCCTCCTTATCCGTTTACTACCGTGTAGCCGTTTGCGGCAATTTCGTTGCCGTCGACGGTCACGCTGTAATTATTGTAATTGACGATTATTTCGGTACCCTTTTCGTATACCGTGCGGTACACATTCTTTTGAATGCACGCGTGATGCACTATAAGCTGAGCTCTAAGCGAGGCAAATACGGAATTGAATTCCTCATAGGTCTCACCGATCTCATTGTAGATACCGCTGATGCCGGTGGGATACTGATAATCACGCTCGTAAATTTCCTTGATTATCGTATCACTCTCGGTATAGCAGGAGTAGTAGCAGAGAGCACCGGACTCGATGGAATTGAGCTTATTCATTACGCTGTCGGCAGCGATATTCATCGGAGCACCTGCGTAATCGATATAGCCGTGAACAACCATCTGATAGAAGGGCACCTTATAGCTGACCGAATCGTAAAGCGAATCGCTTACGGGAACATTAAGTACAGCCGAGGCCTCCTTAAGTGCGTAAACAAAGCCGCCGTCGGTTATGGCGCCTGCCGTAAAGCTCTCCTTAGCTGCCTTAAAGGCCTCATCCGAGATTTCACGGGCAAAAACTCTGTCGCAGCTATGGCTTGCACTGTAGTCAGCCCAAAGCCTGCTGCCGTAGCCGGACCACGAATAGCCGTAGCCCTCGGCGGAGCCCACCTTATCGATAAAGCCCTCGGTGAATTCACCGGCAAGCGTTGTGAAGTACATGGGAGATACAAGATAATGTCTGTAGGTGAGATTATCGGTATCTCTTGAAACAAGATTGAAGTTGCCGGTTATTGCGGTAAGCTTGTTAATCTTGCGCGAGGCGTGCTTCTGCTTCATGAATCTGCCGAAGAGAGGTGTGTCGTAAACAACACCTATATTATCGTCGATGTAAACCGTTCCGTTCTTCTGACCGACGAGGGTCTTTAAGGCCTCAAGCTCCTCGACCGAGCCAACCCCGCTGCTGAGGTAGAAGTCATCGGCAAGACCCTGGAAGAGACCGCCGTTGCCGAGTGCCTTGAGAC
>CAZDEI010000158.1:0-3157 GCA_964504325.1 uncultured Eubacteriales bacterium
ACCTTTATGCTTGTCGTGGACAGAGCAAAAAAGGCCGGCAAGGCTCAGCTTGAGCTCTACCTTGACCCTTCTGTCGATATTTTGGCTTTTCAGGGCTTTTCAAAATATGTAGGTGCCGCACTGACCGAGCTTTCCTCGCTCGGTATAAGCTCGCTTCAAACCGTGGAGTTTGCTGCGGCTCCGAGAAATGCCGTTCTTAAATGGAAATAACGGATATAAAAAACAGGACCGCCGACACACCGCAAAGCACGGGAGTCGGCGGCTCTGCTGCCCCTAAACGGTTTCACGAGGGCAGGCCTACTTAAAAAGCAGAGTGGCGTCAATCGGAACGCCGTCCCTGTAAAATTCAAGATGAAGGTGTGCGGGATCGAGGCACTCGGCAGGTACTCCTCCGAGCGAGCCTATAAGCGAGGTGGAGGAAACGGTGTCTCCCTTCTTGACATTGACATTTTCCTTAAGACCGCAATATCTTGCAGTGATACCGTTGCCGTGATCTATTACAACGGTGCTGCCGTAGAGAGGATCCTTTTCCACTTCCGTTACGATGCCGTCTCCGCAGGACTTGACGGTGTCTGATTCCTCGGATATTATGTCAACCGCTATGTGCGCTCGGTAGTCACCGTAGGTGTTGGAGTACTGAAGTGAATCGTCACTGAAGCCCTTGTATACGACTCCCTGCTGCATAGGCACAAGAAAAAAGCTTGCTGCGGGAGGTGCGGCGGTTGCCGCCTGGTCGGTGCTTCCCGTCACACTGCTGTCGGCGGGCGGTGTCTTGGGTGTGGAGCTTTCTTTACCTGCGGTCTGTGAGGAGGGTGCCTTTTCACTCAATGATACTGTCGAGGAGCCCTTGTCGGTCTCAAGCTCGTTTATTGAGGAAAAGGCGGCCCAGGAGGCAATGCCTATTGCCAGAAGACACACGGCGCAAATTGCGTAAAAGCCCTTGCCGGTGCGTGTGCGCAAGCCCTCGTCCTCTCCGTTCAGTATATCTTTATTTTTATCGTCCATATTTTATTCCTTTTCCGCCTGCGTTTTTCGGTTCAATAGTATTATCGCCGAAACGGGAAAAAATAAACATGAAAAAGATTTATTTGTTAAACAATTCTTTACAATTTGTCAACAATTTCGGTGGACAGGCTGATATAATATACTTGTGCAAAGGCAACAAGGGAAGCCGCATCCCGTGCTTTGCATGATCTACCCTCCTCAAATAAACCCCTTAGCAGAGGGAGCTCCGCCGTTCGGGCGGAGCTTTTTCTGTTTACACGGACTTCTTAAGATGCTATAATGCTGTTATACCTAAAACGGATTTCGGAGGAGCGTATGGAAAAATACAGGCAGCTTATAAAGGAATATTCAAAAAACAACTATCTTAATATGACTCGCGAGGCGGAGGGAGCAATAGCCCACCCCTTT
This sequence comes from uncultured Eubacteriales bacterium, assembly GCA_964504325.1. Taxonomy (GTDB): domain Bacteria; phylum Bacillota; class Clostridia; order Oscillospirales; family Acutalibacteraceae; genus RGIG7384. The sequence goes on from CAZDEI010000158.1 coordinate 1,414, forward strand.
ATCGTTCCCGGCTCTCAAAGCTACAGCAATTGCCTGTGGGATTGGGACAGCTGGCTCACAAATATAGCCGTCAGGCAGATTATGCTCGATAACGGCACAGACCCGAGCGCCTTCGAGAAATATGAAAAGGGCTGTGTTCTGAATTTTCTCGAGCATATCCGTAAGGACGGAAAAATTCCGATCAACATCACTCCCACAGGCGGCTTTCCCGAGTACACCGACGGAGTTAAGGCTAATATTCATAAGCCCTGCCTCGCTCAGCATGCGGCCTTTTTGATAAGAGAAAGCGGCGGCGATGCCGAATGGCTGAGATCGCATTTTGAAAGCCTTAAGCTTTTTGTCTCTTATTATACAAGCGAGCTTCGCCATTCCGAAACGGGACTGTATTATTGGCACGACGATTCGGCAATAGGCGTTGATAACGACCCGAGCGTCTTCTACCGCCCCGATGACAGCACGGCATCGGTCTTTCTTAACAGCCTCATGTACAGAGAGCTGCTTGCCATGGCATATATCTGCTCTGCACTCGGCGAGGACGGAAGCGGCTACGCCGAGGAGGCGGACATGCTCAGGAAGGCGGTCAATGAGCATTTGTGGGATGAAAGAAACGGCACATATTACAGCGCCGATCTCAATTTGAGACCGCTTGATCCCAACGGCTGGCTTCACAGCGGTGCTCCGAGGCATTGGAGCAGCCTGATAATGAGAATTGATTCCTGGTCGGGCTTTGCGGCACTGTGGGCGGGCCTTGCCACCCCGGAAAGGGCCGAGCGCTCGGTGCGTGAAAACATGCTGAGACCCGAGCTGTTCAATGCGAATTACGGCATTTGCACTCTTGCCAAGACCGAAAAAATGTACTGCATTGTAAAAACCGGAAATCCCTCCTGCTGGCTCGGTCCGATATGGGGTATTTCAAACTATATGTGCTATCGGGGACTTGTCAATTACGGCTTCACCAAGGAGGCCGAGGAGCTTGCCGATAAGACCGTAAGGCTTTTCGGAAGCGATATTGAGCGGTGCGGAGAGCTTCACGAGTATTATCATCCCGATACGGGAGAGGGTGTAAACAATCCCGGCTTTCAGAATTGGAACCTGCTTGTCAACAATATGATGGCATGGCAGGAGGGCAGACCCGTCTCGGTCGAATTCTGATTTTTTCTCACTACAGTTAAATTCGTTTGCATTAACGGAGAGCTTGTGCCGAAAAGTGCGGCTCTCCGTCTTTTATTTTGCCGATATTTGTGGTATTATAATATATAATGCCGACTTTGCCGCGGATGAGTGGATTGTAAAAAGGGAGGGCTTCAAAACGGATCATTTCGAATTGGTTTCACCGTATAAGCCGACAGGCGATCAGCCCGAGGCTATTGACCTGCTGACCAAGGGCATTAACGACGGGCTCAAGGAGCAGGTGCTTCTCGGAGTCACGGGCTCCGGCAAAACCTTTACCATGGCAAATCTTATCGCCCGTGTGAACAAGCCTACCCTCGTTTTGGCGCATAACAAGACCCTTGCGGCACAGCTTTGCTCCGAGTTCAGGGAGTTCTTTCCGAACAACGCCGTGGAATACTTTGTGTCCTATTACGATTACTATCAGCCCGAATCCTATATACCCGGAACCGATACCTATATCGAAAAGGATTCCGCAATCAACGATGAGATAGACAAGCTGCGCCATTCGGCAACCTGTGCGCTGACCGAGCGCAGGGATGTCATAATAGTCGCAAGTGTGTCCTGCATATAC
>CAZDEI010000159.1:0-3124 GCA_964504325.1 uncultured Eubacteriales bacterium
TATATAACACCTCAATGCTATTGTAGGAAAAACGGCAGGCGAGGATTGACCTCGCCTGCCGTTTTTCCTACAATAGCATTGAGGTGTTATATATGAACGATAGCTTTTCTTTTGAAAAATTCACAACCGCCGTTGCGCACCCCTGTCTTGACAACTCCTCCGTACACAGCCTGTGGCGCAGCTTTTGTCTCGGCAAGGGCGAGCTTACCCTCGTGCCGACCGAGGCTACGGTGTTTATTCTCGGTGACCCGAGGCTTCCGACGCTCGAAGCCGACAAGGAATTCGCAATCACCGTCGATGCAAACGGTGCGGCAGTTGTCGGAAAAGACACTGCCTGCCTTACTCGCGGTCTTCTTTGTCTGCTTATGAAAATCCGTTATGACGGTGAGCGGCCGACGCTCCCCTTTACCGAGCTCACATCGAATTACCTGGTAAAGCAGCGTATGCTCCACATCTGTGTTTTTCCCGAAAACAATCTGCTTTTCATAAAGAAGCTTATACGGCTTGCGGCAATGTGCCAATACACACATATAATAATAGAATTTTGGGGCATGCTTCGCTTTGACTGTCTCAAGGAGCTGTCCTGGCCTCATGCCTTTACCAAGGAGCAGGCTGCCGAGCTGATAAGAGAGTGCCGCGAGCTCGGTGTAGAGCCCGTACCGATGTTCAATCAGCTCGGTCACGCGGCTGGAGCACGCTGCTGCTACGGCAAGCATGTTGTTTTGGATCAGGCTCCGCAGCTTCAGCATCTCTTCACGCCCGACGGCTGGGCCTGGAACATCCGCTCCGAGGAGGTTATGGCTCTGCTGCACAGGGTACGTGGGGAGCTTTATGAGCTTTTCGGCGAGGGCGAATATATGCACATCGGCTGCGATGAGGCCAATTATATCAGCGGCTGCGCCGAGCTCAGAGAATATCTCCCGACCTATTTGGGCAGGCTGACCTCCGAGGTCGAGGCCAAGGGCAGACGCCCGCTGCTTTGGATGGATATGCTGCTTGAAAAGGATCGCTTTCCGGGCTGCTTTTGCACCGCTGAGCCCGATGAGGGTGAGGTCCTGCGACGGGCGACCGCTCCCTCGACCGTTTTTGTCGATTGGCAGTACGACTGCACCGAGGTGCCGATTCCCTCGCTGCTCTCGCTTAAGAACAGCGGCCATGATGTGATCGGTGCACCATGGTTTAAAAAAGAAAACTATAAGGCACATATTTCGACGGTAAGCGACAACGGTCTCTTCGGTGTAATGCTTACAACCTGGGATCTTCCGAGAATGCAGGTGCACACCATACTCGACTGCGCCAAGGAGCTCGGGGCGATAACCTTTGATTGGTCACCCTATACCGGCAGACTTGAGGAGACTGCGACAATTCTCCGTCGCTGCAGCTTTGAGGGCAACAGCTATTCGGACGCCGGCTGGGCAAAGGCACAGGTTGAAATATAAGTCGGAGCAAAATAACGGCTCCCTCATAGGAGGGAGCCGTTATTTTACCTTTAATTTTCAAGCTCGCGCGAAATAAGACCTTGCTCATTTGCGGCTCCGTCGAGGCTCCGATAATCAGAACCTTTCGGTAACCTCAAAGATTTCGGCGGGAAGCTCGGCCTCATCGCAGGAGACGGTGAACACCATGCAGGTGTTGCTGTCTGCCGAAAGAGGAGCAACTCTCTTCATAAAGGCAAGGAGCTCATTGTAATCTCTGCTGCCTATGCGAAGGGTTGCGTCGACGAAAATATCGGTAACATCGTAATTTCCCGCGCATATGCCGCAAAGGAAGCCGTAGAGGGTATCATAGCCCGAGACTCCGAAATTCTCTATATTTACAAGTCTTGCCTTGTGAGGAATATCATAGGTAAGAGCCGGACCCTTTTCGATGCATACGACATTGCCGTTTGACTTTTCGGTGGCATTCACGACTGCATCAATGAGCTTTTTGGTTTTTCCGGTACCCTTTTTTCCAGTTATGAGTTTGACCATTTAGAACAGCTCCTTTATATTTACACCGCCGAGCGGTTTTTTTGTGTTTCTTCGGAGGACGGCTCAGCCCTTGAGTCTTGCCTCAAGCTCTGCCTTTTTGTCCTCGTAGCCGGGCTTGCCGAGCATGGCAAACATGTTCTTCTTGTAGCTCTCGACACCGGGCTGATTGAAGGGGTTGACACCGAGAATGTATCCGGAAACGGCGCAGGACATTTCGAAGAAGTATATAAGTCTTCCGAGATCCTCCTCGCTTCTCGAATCAAGCTCGATAACGAGGTTGGGCACTCCGCCGTCGGAATGTGCGAGAACGGTTGCCTGACAGGCCTTTTCGCTTACATAGGAGAGCCTTTTGCCTGCGAGGAAGTTGAGTCCGTCTCCGTTGTTTTCGGCAAGCTCGACGGTAACATCGTCACCGCAATCCTTAATGGAAACGACGGTTTCAAAGAGATGTCTTCTGCCCTCCTGTACATACTGACCGAGGGAGTGAAGATCGGTTGAGAAGATGGCGGAGGCGGGGAAAATACCCTTATTATCCTTGCCCTCACTCTCGCCGAAGAGCTGCTTATACCACTCGCCCATCATGGTGAAGGAGGGCTCGTAGCTGACAAGCATTTCTATTTCCTTGCCTCTGCGGTAAAGCATGTTGCGGACCGCAGCATATCTGCAGCAGGGATTCGTGTCGATATCGCCGACGGTGTAATCGCGCCTTGCGGCTGCGGCTCCCGCCATAAGCTTATCTATATCGGCTCCGCTGACAGCAATCGGAAGCAGGCCGACCGCCGTGAGCACAGAGAATCTTCCGCCGACATCGTCGGGAATTACGAAGGACTCCCAGCCCTCCTTATCGGCAAGCTCCTTAAGAGTGCCTCTCGCTCTGTCGGTGGTGCAGTAGATGCGCTTTCTCGCTTCCTCTGCGCCGACGGTTTTTTCAAGGTATTCTCTGAATACACGGAAGGCCACTGCCGGCTCGGTTGTGGTTCCGGATTTTGAAATCACGTTTACCGATACACGCTTGCCCTCACAGAGCTTGAGAATATCCGCGGTGGCAGCTCCCGAAAGAGTGTTTCCCGCAAAATAAATATCGGGCGTATCCTTCGGCAGGCTGTTATAAAGCTGAGAATGAAGAAATTCTATTGCGGCGCGCGCTCCGAGAT
>CAZDEI010000160.1:0-3099 GCA_964504325.1 uncultured Eubacteriales bacterium
CTATATTTCTTATTGCCATAATATCACCGCTTATCATAGATAATTTTCGGGATTTATATCCGCATAGACGAAAATCCCCTGCCGCGCCTTGTCAGAAAAATCAAGCATAAGCTGCGAAAGCAGCTCCCTTGAGCGCCTGCTGTTTCTGAATTTCACGGTAAGCCTGTACCGGTATTTACCGTTCATTTTCGGAACCGAGGCGGCAGTCGGACCGAGCACTATCATTTTTACATCCTTATATTTCCCGACACCGTACGCCTCGATGGCTCGTGCGAGCTCCTCGGCGGTATCGGCCGTTGCCTCTCTGCCCTCTCCTGTCACCGCAAGCTGTGCCATGTCGCAAAAAGGCGGATATATCATAAGCTTTCTCATGAGTATTTCCTGATTGAAAAAGCTGTCGTAATCCTGTCGAGCCGCAAGCTGTACGACCTCATTGTCGGGAAAGGCCGTTTGTATTATTGCGGTTCCCGGCTCGTCTCCCCTGCCCGATCTGCCGACCACCTGCGTCAGCAGTGAAAAGGTTCGCTCAAGACCCCTGTGGTCGGTGCAATACATCGACTGATCGGCACTTATGACGCCCACAAGCACCACATTTGGAAAATCAAGGCCCTTCGCTACCATCTGTGTTCCGAGCATGATATCGTATTCCTGCCGTGCGAAGGCACTAAGGCCCTTTTCGTATGAGTCTTTAGTCATGGTGCTGTCGGAATCCATTCTGAGCACGCGTGCAGTAGGAAACAGCTCTGCGAGCTCATCCTCAAGCCGCTGCGTTCCGAAACCCGAATATCTTATATGCTCGCTTCCGCATACGGGACATTTGCTTACATACTCCGTCGAGGCTCCGCAGCAGTGACACATAAGGCGATTGTTTGCGGAATGATAGGTCATTGCGAGACTGCAATTATCACAGGTCATCACATGACCGCAGGCAGAGCAGGAAACTATGGTGTTTTTTCCCCGTCTGTTCAAAAGAAGTATTGCCTGCTTACCGTCCGAGAGAACATCCTCAAGCTTTTCGATAAGCTCTCTCGACAGCGCCGAGCCACCCCCTTGAAGATAGGGTCGCATATCCACGGTTTGAACCGTTGGCAATACCGCGTTTCCGTATCGCTCGGGAAGCTCACACAGGGTATATCTGCCCGTTTTGGCGGCATAATAGGTCTCGACCGAGGGAGTTGCCGAGGCAAGCAAAAGCAAGGCATTGTTTGCCGCAGCCCTGAATTTTGCCACATCTCTTGCATGGTATCGGGGGCTTTTTTCCGATTTATAGGTATGCTCCTGCTCCTCGTCCATAATAATCAGGCCGAGATTTTTCACGGGAGCGAAAACCGCCGAGCGAGTGCCGACGGCGATAACCGCATCCCCGTTTTTCACACGCTTCCATTCGTCCATACGGGTACCCTGTGACATGGCACTGTGGAAAACGGCGACCCTGTCACCGAAGAGTCCCTTGAAGCGTGCAACGGTTTGCGGAGTCAGGGCTATTTCGGGAACCATTACGATTACACCCTTGCCCTCACCGACCGCCTTTTCGCAAAGCCTTATAAATACCGAGGTTTTTCCCGAGCCGGTAACTCCGTAAAGCAAAGCCGCTGCCGGCCTACCACCGAGAAGCTTTTCCTCAAGGGTATCATACGCCCTCTGCTGACAATCCGTCAGCACCGGACTCTTAAGCTCACGGACAGAGGAGGAATTCGGAATTCTGTAATATTCCTGCTCGAAAATTTCGGCAGCACCCTTCTTTGCAAGGGCGTTTACCACCGATATGCCGACCCCCGTAAAATAGCAAAGCTCCTTTACACTGCAGCAGCCGATATCCGAAAGAGTATTCAGCACCGCGCGCTGCTTTTTTGTGAGGACAATATCGGCGCCCTCCTCGAATGCGGAGGTGACCTTTATCATCTTACAGCTCGCATCGGAGGCGTTTCTCACTGCGGTATCGGTGCGCGTTATGATTCCTCTTGCGACAAGCGCCTCAAGCACACCGGAATCGGCCGTAAGTCCGGCCTGCCTTTCGAGTCGCTTTCTGTCGACGCCCTCGGAGACCGAGGACAGGAGAGAGGCTACCAGGCGGTCATCTTCCTCAAGTGCGGAGATGTCTGCTCCGTCACAGAGACGGTAGGACTCGGAGACATGAAAGCAAATTCCGTAGGGCAAAACCGTTTTAAGCGCATCGAACCAGGTACAAAAGGTTGTCTCCTTGAGATACCGTACCGTATCCAAAAGCTCGGCATTGAGCAGCGGAGTGCTGTCGATAAGTGCCGACACCGATTTGAGTCGGTCGGTCTCACCGGTGCCTCTCTGTATTACAAGCCCCTGCCTTGTGCGATTACCCCTTCCGAAGGGAACGGTAACTCTTGCTCCCTCGCCGATCCTTCCCGTCAGCTCGGGCGGAACGGCATAGGTATACGGCTTGTCTATTCCGTAGACAGCCGACTCAAGCACTACTCCGACCGTTTCGGAAATCATTTTATTCGTCTGCGCCGCACTCTTCTTCGGCTATTTTATCCATCGCGAGAGTGACGGGCTTTTCAACAAGCTCAACACCGTCTGCACGGGCCTTGTCGGTAATCTCTCTTGCCTCCTTGGCAACATTGAGCACCAGACGGTATCTGTTATTTTCCTTTGATATGAGTTTTCCGATTGAAGGATTAAGCATTTTTTCTGCTCCTCTGTATATTAATTAATTTTTTCCGTAGCTGCGGTCGATTACTGCCTTGTGACCGTTTCGCCCTCTGCCTCGCCGTTTATTCTCGCGGCAACCGTTTCGGGCTGAAGATATGTGAGAATCACATGTCCGCTGTCGGCCATAAGCACCGATTTTGTCTTTCTGCCGTGGGAGGCATCAATGAGACTTCCGTTTTCCTTGGCGTCCTGAACGATTCTTTTAATCGGAGCCGACTCGGGCGTAACAACGGCGATTATTCTTTCGGCGGACACCATGTTGCCGAAGCCGATATTAACAAGCTTCATGCCGTCTCACCTCTTATTCTATGTTCTGTATCTGCTCGCGGATCTTTTCGATCTCCGCCTTCATATCGACAACGGTTCTCGCAATTTCGGTATCCTGAGCCTTAGAGCCGATTGTGTTTGTTTCAC
>CAZDEI010000161.1:0-3098 GCA_964504325.1 uncultured Eubacteriales bacterium
GTGGGATTGCTCCCAAACGGTTTTCAAGACCGCCTCGTTATGACCACTTCGATACCTCTCCGTATCGGTTCCGAGACAGAGCCCGAGATAGTTTATTAATCTGCCGCCTGTCGGAAAGGCTGCCTGATTATTTTAACACAAAGAGTGCTCCGTGTCAATCGTTTTTCTCAGACTAAATAAATTATATTGTTCATTCGGCTTCGGCCCTCGCGGGTCGAAGCCGAATATTTGAAAATTATTTTACAAGCTCGATAATAGCCATCTCAGCTGCATCACCGCGACGGGGACCCGTCTTGGTTACACGGCAGTAGCCGCCGTTTCTGTCAGCATAGGAGGGGGCGATCTCATCAAACAGCTTCTTGACTACATCTTCCTTTGTGATAAAAGCAAGAGCAAGGCGTCTGTTGGCGAGGGTATTATCCTTAGCGAGTGTAATATATTTTTCCGCAACTGCCTGAACCTCTTTAGCGCGGTACATGGTGGTCTCTATTTTGCCGTTCTCGAACAAAAATGTCACCATTCCGCGGAGCATAGCGGTTCTGCAATCACTTTTTCTGCCGAGCTTTCTTGTTCCTGGCATTATACTCACTCCTTATGAAAAGTGTAATTATTCTTCTTCCTTTTTGAGGGAAAGTCCGAGCTGCTCAAGCTTGGAAATGACCTCTTCAAGGGACTTTCTGCCGAGGTTTCTGACTTTCATCATGCTCTCCTCGGTCTTGTTTGAAAGATCCTCAACGGTATTGATTCCGGCACGCTTAAGGCAATTGAAGCTGCGAACCGAAAGATCAAGCTCCTCAATGGTCATCTCAAGGATCTTGGCGCTTTCATCCGTTGTGGACTCAACCATTATCTCTCCGCCGAAATCCTCATCGGAAAGATCGGTGAAAAGATTGAGATGTTCAGTGAGGATCTTGGCAGAAAGCGACACTGCCTCCTTAGCGGATATCGTGCCGTTAGTCCAAACCTCAATGGTAAGGCTGTCGTGATCGATCTTCTGACCTACTCTGGTCTTGTCGACAGAATAGCTTGCCTTTACGACGGGGGTGAATATTGAATCGACGGGGATCACACCGAGCTCGTCTATATCAAGCTTGTTGCGCTCAGCCGAAACATAGCCGCGACCCTTTCCGACGGTGAGCTCCATGCTGAGCCTTCCGCCTGCATCGATGGTGGCAATGTGAAGATCCGGATTGAGTATCTCAACCTCGCTGTCCGCCTTAATGGAGGCACCGGTCACCTCGCAGGGACCCTCCTCATCAATGTAGACAGTCTTAATATCAGAGCTGTGAACCTTCGCCGTAAGAGACTTGATGTTCAAAACGATCTCGGTGACATCCTCCTTGACATGAGGAATGGTCGAAAACTCGTGAGGAACACCGTTTATTTTAATTGAAGTAACGGCAACACCGGGAAGTGAAGAAAGCAGGACTCTCCTGAGGCTGTTCCCTATTGTGATTCCGTATCCGGTCTCTAAAGGTCCGAGAACGAATTTCCCGTATGTTCCGTCAGCAGTTGCATCCAGTACTTCGATCCTGGGCTTTTCTATTTCGATCATAAAAGCTCCGTTTCTCCGCAATCAGTATTTGTTCCGCCGAACCCTCTGCGGAAGCATTCGACGGATCCTCCGGCAATCGCCGTGAGCGGCTTTAAGCCGCCCTGCGATTACTTGGAGTAGTACTCAACGATAAGCTGCTCTTCTACCGGTGCATCGATCTGATCGCGGTTGGGAAGTGCAACGACCTTGGCAGTGAAATTAGCCTTGTCGCAATCAATCCACTCGGGGATCGGGCGGGCTGAATTCGCCTCTGCAACAGCCTTCAGCTTATCGAGCGAACGGCTCTTCTCGCAAAGAGCGACGACATCGCCGGCCTTAAGAAGGTAGGAAGCGATATCAACTCTGTGTCCGTTCACTTCGAAATGTCCGTGACCGATAAGCTGTCTTGCCTCGGCACGGGAGGAAGCGAGACCCATTCTGTAGACTACGTTATCAAGTCTCGATTCAAGTATGCGAAGAAGATTCTCACCGGTAACGCCCTGCTCACGCTCGGCGATCTCAAAGTAATGGCTGAACTGTACTTCGTTCACACCGTAAAATCTTCTTGCTCTCTGCTTTGCACGGAGGTGAAGTCCGTACTCAGAGGTTTTCTTACGGCCCTGGCCATGCTGGCCGGGAGCGTATGCTCTGCGTCCTACAGAGCACTTGTCGGAATAGCAGCGCTCGCCCTTAAGGAACAGCTTCTGTCCCTCACGGCGGCAAAGTCTGCAAGCCGGTCCTGTATATCTAGCCATTTATCACACCTCCAATAATTATACGCGTCTTCTCTTGGGAGGACGGCATCCGTTGTGCGGAATGGGAGTAACGTCTTTAATGAGGCTGACCTCAAGTCCCGCTACCTGAAGGGCGCGGATAGCAGCCTCTCTGCCGGCGCCGGGGCCCTTTACATAGACCTCGACCGACTTAAGACCGTGCTCCATGGCTGCCTTTGCGGCAGTCTCGGCGGCACTCTGAGCTGCGAAGGGAGTAGACTTACGCGAGCCGCGGAAGCCGAGCTCACCTGCAGAAGCCCAGGAAAGTGCATTTCCCTGCACATCGGTGATGGTAACGATGGTGTTATTGAAGGTAGACTGGATATGGACGGCACCGCGCTCGATATTCTTTTTCTCACGGCGGCGGCGTACGGTTGCTTTCTTATTGTTTGCCATATTTATCTTCCTCCCCCTTATTTCTTCTTGTTTGCAATGGTCTTCTTAGGACCCTTGCGATGACGGGTTCCTCTGTAGCTTCCGATCTCGATAAGACGCTTGATGTCAAATGCTACCGCACGGCGTGCGTCACCCTCGACATTAAGGTTTTTATCAATATAATCACGGAGCTTTGATATATCGTCCTCTGTAAGATCCTTTACGCGGGTGTCGGGATTGACACCGGTCGAAGCGAGGATCTTCTTGGAAGTAGTAAGACCGATACCGTAGATATAGGTGAGTCCGATTTCTACTCTTTTCTCTCTCGGAAGGTCTACACCGGCTATACGTGCCATTTATCAATGCACCTCTTTCTTAGTGTTCGGGATTAACCCTGACGCTGTTTATGCTTGGGA
>CAZDEI010000162.1:0-3085 GCA_964504325.1 uncultured Eubacteriales bacterium
TCAAGGGTTTTATGCGGACAAAACCGCCAGACGGAAAAAGCATTTCGAGTCAGCCCCGTTATGACCACTTCGATACGTCTCCGTATTAAGTTGAGACGGCAAAGGCCGTTACAAATTGCAGAGGATGCTAAGCCAAACACTTTGCAACCCGTAATAATCATTATAATTCCCGGCGCACGAATTGTCAACTGATTTTTTGCCGTATTTAATTTGCAGTTGTACGATTACAATAGCTGTGAAACTTTGAAACATAGAAAAGCGCTCCGCTCGGGCGGTGCGGCCGAGCAGAGCGGGATTTTTCGTCGGAGGGCGGCAAATCCGTCGAGGCTTCCATTCCAAATGAGAGCCCTCGGCGGATTTCAGATTCGGATATTGCTTATGTTGAAAAGCAGAGCTGCTTTCACGCGGCCTTGACCCCTCCGTGCCTTTGCTGAGCTTCGCGGAGGCGGCAGGCGGCGTGGTTATTTCAGTGCCGAGGCCCACTCGCTCTCCTTAAAGCCGACAAGAGTCAGGCTCTCGCCCACCAGCAGCGGTCGCTTAACGAGCATCCCGTCGGTGGCGAGCAGTTCAAGGCATTCCTCCTCGGTCATATCTGGGAGCCTTGACTTCAGTCCCATTTTCCTGTAAAGCAGGCCACTCGTATTGAAAAGCCTTGCGATCGGCAAGCCGCTGAGGCGGTGCCACACGGTAAGCTCCTCGAGCGTGGGTCTTTCGCTCTTAATATCGCGGAGCTCGTATTCGATTCGGTTTTCCCTAAGCCATTTCTCGGCCCTTTGACAGGTGGTGCATTTCGGATAGCAAATAAATTTCAGCATTGCTTTTTCTCCCTTTATATTTAAATTTTCCGTTTGTGCAGGTGCGCATTCATATCTGCTCTGTTACGGCTCCTCGGCAAGGTGCATTAATCCCGTGCCCCTTTATTTCAGTCGGACTACGGTATTCTGAGCCGCCCGACAAGATCGGCAGCCGTTTCATTTAATATAGCATTATCGCGACGGAGTTTCAAGTCGAGCCCTGTAATACGGCCTGCCGCTTCATACGCCGTCAGTACCGCCGATTGGTGCTTTACTTTTTCACCGAGACGCTGTATAATTGGCTTATAAGACCTATGCGGAGGAAAATATGAAGGTATTGAATTTAGGCTCGATGAATCTTGATCTCGTTTACACGGTCGAGCATATCGTTCAGCCGGGCGAAACCGAAGCGGCAGACAGCATGGAGTGCTTCCTCGGCGGAAAGGGCATGAACCAATCCGTAGCTCTTGCAAAGGCGGGTGCCGAGGTCTATCATGCCGGACTTATAGGCACCGACGGTCAGCCCTTTTTGGATGCCTGCAGAGAGCTCGGCGTGCATTCCGAGTACATTCGCAGTGTAGACGCCAAGTCAGGTCATGCGATCATACAAATAGAAAAAAATGCCCAAAACTGCATTCTGCTCTACGGCGGCACCAATCAAATGCTTACCGAGGAATACATTGACAGCATCCTGAGCGATTTCGGTGAGGATGATATTTTGCTGCTTCAAAATGAAGTGAATCTCATCTCCTACGCAGTTGATAGGGCCCATTCCAAGGGAATGCGTATTGTTCTCAATCCTTCTCCCTTTGACAGCAGGCTGAAAAGCGTTGACATGAACAAAATCTTTCTTTTCATTCTAAACGAGGTTGAGGGCAGGCAGATGACGGGGCTCACCGAGCCGAGCGCAGTTACCGATAGACTTTTGGAGCTGTATCCTCACTCCCACATCGTTCTTACACTCGGCACCGAGGGTGCTCTTTACAGGGACACGGAGCAGTGCTGCTTTCAGCCGAGCTTCCCTGTGAGAGCTGTTGATACGACCGCCGCAGGTGACACCTTTACAGGCTATTTTATTGCAGGCCTGACCGAGGGAATGAATATTTCCGACATTCTCTTGATGAGTGCCAAGGCTTCATCAATAGCCGTAACGCGCAAGGGCGCCGTTCCCGCGATTCCGTTCCGTGCCGAGGTGGACAGGGCTCTTTGTGAGCCGACCGATAATCAATAATAATTTTCGGGAGTGTTGATATGGGCTTTATAGCCTCCTACAAGCAGCTTGAAAAGCTGTGTAATGAGCTCTTCGAGGTTGATCGGCAGGGTGTCGGTGAATACATTGACGAAATGTATTCGATATCCGACGGTAAGGATTATGTCGCGGATTGGTATGATGTGCTTCACCGCCTGAAGTACTGCCGTCGGCTGAGAAATAAAATCGTTCACGAGCCCGAATACGACGAGGAAAGCTCCTGCGAGCCGGAGGACACCGAATGGCTTGAAAGCTTCCGCATGAGAGTATTAAGCCAAACCGATCCGCTTGCGCTTTATCACAGGGCAACCGCGCCGAAGCCCGTGCAAGCACAGGTGGAAAGCGATCCTCGAAATTCGATCAGCAGCAACGGCATTTTGATTTTTCTTATCATTGCCCTTTCGCTGCTTGGATTTTCGCTCCTTGCTGCCGCTCTTTATATTTCAGGCCGATAAAAAGCGCTTTCGAAGCCATACAGCAAAAGCACATCAATATTACACTCAAAATATTAAATTGAAGTAAAAAAGGGCCCGGGCAGTCACGCCGACTGTCCGGGCCGAATTTGTTGCTGCTGATTTTCAGCCGACGAGCTCCTCGCCGCCCTCGGAATCACACTCGATATAGCTCTTCTTTGCTATTCTGTCTCCGAAATACTTATCAACGATAACGGCTATGCCCGCCGCCATTGCAACTATTGCCACAACCGCGGAAACCATCCACAAAATATGCTTTGCTTTCATAATTATGACTCCTTTGCTCTCTTTTTATGTTAATCATTATAAATCAAAAGCGCGTCAATGTCAACAAAATCCGAAATCACATAAACGGAGCGAAAATATGCAGCACCGCCTGCTTGAGCTTTAATCTCTTGGGTCTGCGCTTCCACTTTTCAAGCTTGATCTCCTCGCTTACCTTGAAAAGACCGTTTATATAATTTTTGACGCTCGTCACCGAATCGCTGCCGCACACCCAGCAGCCGCACTCAAAATGGAAATAAAAGCTTCGGTAATCGACATTAACGGTTCCGACCGTCGCAACCGAA
>CAZDEI010000163.1:0-3081 GCA_964504325.1 uncultured Eubacteriales bacterium
TTATTCCAGCAGCCGTTTGCAGAATATGCGATAAACAGTCTGCCGTCGTTTTCAATAAAATATGCGCCCTCGTTTATTGTTCCGTTGCCGTCGTTCGGAGGCAGCATTTCCCACGGATAATCGGCAGAGGAAATAACGGTGTAAGCTCCCTTAACCTCGGTGGGAGAGCTCATTTCCTGTATTGCAAGGCTCTGCTTTCCGTAAACGGCCGCCTTACCGTCATCGACCACCGAGAAGCAGAGCCAAAGCCTGCCGTCACTCTCGCTGCGGTAAACGGTGGGATCGATTCCCAAAACATCCCTGTTCAAATGCGCTCCGAGCTCAAAGCCGTCAAACGGATCATCTGTTTTGGCTTTCAGGCAGATAACATGCTTAAAACCCTTGTCATCCTTACCGTGAGTGCTTGTATAGATATACCATTTTCCGTCAAGGTAATGCAGCTCGGGAGCCCACAGATAGCCGTAGGTTTCGTCGGCCTCATTTGCCCTGTATACCGTAACCGATTCACTGTTGTTAAACATGTCCTTGAGCTTTTTCGCCCTGTGCAGGATAAGCGATGTATTTCCGGTGTATATACCGTAATAGCACTTATCCTTATCGGAATATACCACACATGGGTCAGCGGTATTAAGCTGATAGGACAACGGATTGCTGTACATACTTTTCTTCTCCTCTTCGGACAGGTCGAATGACCCTCCGCTTTTCAATATAATTACTGTCGCAGCAGCGACCGCCGTCATGGCAAGCACTCCGAAAACGGCAATAAGCCTTCGGCTTTTCATTACGATTGCTCCGTTCATAAGGCCTTTCATTTATTTGAAAAGCATACAGAATTTCTCGCAGTGTGCGAACAATGCGGCTTAAAACACCGTGCCGGTTCCGCTGATAAACTCGGCGGTGCGGCTGTGTACGGGGTACTTGAATATCTGCTCGGGTGTTCCCTCCTCGAGAATCACACCATCCGACATGAAAATAACTCGGTCGGATACATTTTCGGCAAAGCGCATTTCGTGTGTGACGACTATCATGGTCATTCCAGAATCCGAAAGATCCTTCATTACCGAAAGCACCTCGCCGACCATCTCGGGATCAAGTGCGCTTGTAGGCTCATCGAAAAGTATTACCTCGGGATTCATTGCAAGGGTGCGCGCTATGGCAACCCTCTGCTTTTGACCGCCCGAAAGCTGAGAGGGACGGGCGTTTATGTAGGGCAGCATTCCGACACGCTCAAGATAGGTCATTGCATTGCTTTTTGCCTCCTCACGGCGGCGCTTAAGCACTGTCGTTTGCCCGACAATGCAGTTTTCTAGTATATTGAGATTGTTGAAGAGATTAAAGGACTGAAAAACCATTCCGACCTTTGCCCTGTATTGAGACAGCTCCGAGCCGTTTACGGAGCTTCCGTGAAAGAGTATTTCTCCAGAGGTGGGCGTCTCAAGAAAATTAATACACCTGAGCATGGTGCTCTTGCCGGAGCCCGAGGAGCCTATAACACTGACGGTCTCGCCCTTTTTCACCTCAAGATCAATTCCGCAGAGCACCTGATGCTCTCCGAAGGCCTTTTTAAGCTGTCTGAGCTCGATTATATTTTCCGTCATTCAGTTTTCCTCCCTATCCACGCGTATCTCTGCGGCAGAGCAGGATTGAGAACCGAAGATCACATAGTTTCCGTTGCCGTCCATCTTCTTTTCTATAAGCCTCATAAGGCGGCCGACCGCGAAAGTAAGCACAAAGTATATAGCGGCACAGATAACATATGCGGGAACGAACTGAGCATAGGTACCGCCTGCCATTTTCGACACAAACATGAGCTCCGTTATTGAAATTACGCTGAGAACCGAGCTGTCCTTAATATTAACGATGAATTCATTTCCCACAGAGGGCATAATGTTTCTGATTGCCTGAGGAAGCACCACTCGGGTCATGGTCTGAAAATGAGTCATTCCGAGAGCGTGAGCACCCTCAAACTGTCCCTTATCTATTGAAATGATACCGCCTCTGACTATCTCCGCCATATAAGCACCGGTATTTATGAAGATTATGATTATTGCCGAAAGCAGCGGCTCAATTCCCGCCTTTGCAAAAAGACTGTAATGGATTATAAGGGCCTGAACAAGCATAGGTGTTCCGCGCATAATCTCAACATAGGCATTCAGCAGGATATTGACCGTCTTAAGCAGAATGCGAATCGGCAGAGCCTTGCCCTCAAGCGGCACCGTCCTGACAACGGCTATTCCGAGACCTATCAAAAAGCCGACTGCCGTACCGGCGACAGCCATTATAAGGGTGTTGCCCGTACCCTTAAGAAACTGAATACCGTACTCCGATATCAGCTTTATTACCCAATCAAAAAAGCTCATACTGTTTTCCTTTTGTTATATATCAGTTTTCAACAGGCTGACGGGTGATGGCAGCATCCATAAGCTGCTCCTTGTCGGCCTTGGAAAGCGTGGCAAGCGCCTTGTTTATCTCGGCGGTAAGAGAGCTTGACTTTCTCACGCCGACGCTTATTGAGGATTCCGCGGGATCGCAGGTGAAGCCGTTTCCGTCGGCAAATTCAACATATGTGAAATCGGGGTGTGAGGCAACCGCGGATATTGCACCGGGCTTTTCACAGACATAGCCGTCGATAACACCGCTGTCAAGTGCCTGTATAAGCGCGGCAAAATCGGCCAATGCGGTCTGCTTGGAGACGCCATCGATCTGATCAATGACCTTGTAGTGGAAGGTGTTAAGCTGACCGGTTATCTTTGCGCCCGAAAAATCGGCGATTTTATCTGCGGAGGCATATGCCGAGCTCTTCTTGACTACCATAACGAGATTACTGTCGAAATATGTATCCGAGAAGTCGATGCTGAGCTTTCTTTCCTCGGTGGGGCTCATGCCGGCGATTATTGCATCGATCTCACCGCTCTCGAGGGCGGGAATAAGACCCTCCCATTCGATTGGCTTGATTTCAAGCTCAACGCCGAGCTGCTCGGCTATTTTCTTGGCAACCTGAATGTCGTAGCCGTCAGCATAAAGACCGCTCTGTATTTCAACGGTGTATTCGTTTTCCGTGGTCTGAGACCAGTTATAGGG
>CAZDEI010000164.1:0-3066 GCA_964504325.1 uncultured Eubacteriales bacterium
GTCGAGGGCGCGGTAATGTCGACTGCCGCCATGAAGAATATATATCGGGAAAACGGCCTACTCGTCGCCGAGGCCGGTGTCGGGCTTTCTTCCTTGTGCCTTTTTGCCTGCAAAAGCGGACTTTCGGGCCTTGAATTTGCCTACGGAATACCGGGAACCGTCGGAGGAGCCGTATATATGAACGCAGGCGCCTACGGCGGTGAAATCAAGGATGTGCTTTGCTCGGTGACCTGCCTCGATGAGTCGGGACGGAGCGCGGTGCTTTCCGCAGAGAAGCTTTGCCTCGGCTACAGGACAAGTGTACTTCAGAGCAACGGCTATATTCTTCTTTCGGCAGCTTTTTCACTGAGCGGTGACGAGCCTGCCGAGATCAAAAAAAGAATGCTTGCTTTTACCGAGAAGCGTGCCGCAAAGCAGCCCATCGATAAAAAAAGTGCGGGCAGCACCTTTAAGCGACCCGAGGGCTATTATGCGGGAACGCTTATTGAGGGCTGCGGACTCAAGGGCTGCCGTGTCGGCGGTGCCTCTGTCAGTGAAAAGCATGCCGGCTTCATTGTAAATGACGGCGGTGCGAGCTGTGCCGATATAATAGGTCTTATCTGTCGTGTTCGTGACAAGGTATATAATGACTCGGGTGTTGTGCTCGAGCCCGAGGTTAAATTCATCGGCAGACCGATGCATTTGCCAGAGTGTGAAAAGGGGGAGACTTCATGTCCTTTTCCTCTGATATAAAGGCTGAGCTCTGCAAGTGCAGCAACAGAGACTGCTGTGCGCTTGCAGAGTGCTACGGCATGATATTTTTCAGCAGGAGCTTTGCGGGTGATGACATTTCGGTCTTGACCGAAAGTCATGATGTCGCCAAAGCTTTTTCTTCACTTATAAAAAGACTTTACGGCTGCCGTGTCGCGATTTCTGAGCACGGAAGCACACGCAAAAGATATAAGGCCTATTTGCCGGCGGAGGCCGAGAGACGCAAGGTGCTGCTTTCACTCTTCGGAGGTGACGGTGCGGGGCGTGACAGAATAAACAGCGATTTCATAAACAAAAGCTGCTGCATGTCGGCTTTTTTAAGGGGTGCCTTTCTTTCCTGCGGAACGGTTTCCGATCCGGAAAAGCAATACCGACTTGAATTTGTCATGAAAAGCAATGCACCTGCCGTTGAGCTTTACGGACTGCTGTATCGTAGGGGCGTAAATCCTTATATGTCGGCCCGTGATCGCTCGGTGATAGTCTATATTAAAAAAAGTGAGGATATTGAGGATCTGCTGACGGCAATGGACGCGCCGAGGTATTCTCTCGAGCTTATGAGCGTTAAGGTTGTAAAGGAAATCAGAAACACCGAAAACCGTAAAAATAATTTTGAAACGGCGAATATCGCCAAAACCGCCTCCGCCTCGGTGCTTCAGTGCAGGGCGGTGGAAAAGCTTAAAAGAAGCGGTAGGCTTGCCGAGCTGTCGGACGAGCTTGCCGATACGGCGAGATTGCGCATCGAAAATCCGGATGCCTCTTTGTCACAGCTCCTCGAGCTGTACAACGCAGAGGGCGGTGAGCTTACCCGCTCGGGACTCAATCACCGTCTTGCAAAGCTTATTAAGCTGTCAGAGGAATTGACAGACGAGTGATTTTATATTTGAAGGGAGTTGAAAAGCCGTGAATTTTGTGCATCTTCACACACATACCGAATACAGCCTGCTTGACGGTGCATGTCGAATTGACGAGCTCACGGCCGCTGCCGCCGCAAAGAGGCAGACTGCTCTCGCAATTACCGATCACGGAGTTATGTACGGTGCTGTGCAGTTTTATAAATCCGCAGTTAAAAACGGCATAAAGCCGATTATCGGCTGTGAGGTATATGTGGCACCGCGCTCGCGCTTCAGCAAAGCCAAGACTCCCGAGGGTGACTATCATCATCTTGTGCTTCTCTGTGAAAGCAACGAGGGCTACTCCAATCTCATAAAGCTCGTTTCCTTGGGCTTTACAGAGGGCTTTTACGGCAAGCCTCGAGTCGATGCCGAGCTGCTCGGGAAATACAGCCGCGGACTTATAGCTCTGTCTGCCTGCCTTGCAGGTAAGCTCCCCCGACTGCTGCTGTCGGGAAGCTATGAGGAGGCTCTTGCCGCAGCCGTGGAGCTTCGCTCTGTCTTCGGCGAAAATAATTTCTATCTCGAATTACAGGATCACGGCATTCCCGAGCAAAGAAGGGTCAATGCCGGACTTATGCGTATTTCCTCCGAAACGGGAATTCCTCTTGTCTGTACAAATGATGTTCACTATATCGAAAAGGCCGATGCCAATATTCAAAAGGTGCTTGTTTGCATTCAAACGAATACAACAGTCGGAGAAAGCAGTCCGCTTGCCTTTCCGACCGATGAATTTTACTTGAAAACCGCTGATGAAATGGCGGCGCTTTTCCCGTCGGAGGCGCTTGAAAATACCGTTCGAATTGCCGAAAGATGCTCCGTCAGCTTTGAATTCGGCAGGATCAAGCTCCCCGTGTATGATATAGGCGACAGAGATCATTTTGCCTATTTCAGGGAAAAATGCTTTGCGGGTCTTTATGAAAGATACGGCAGCGCGCCCGACGGTGAGGTCGTTAAGCGTCTTGAGTACGAGCTTGATATGATTAACCGAATGGGCTATGTCGACTACTATCTGATAGTTCAGGATTTTGTCAACTATGCCAAGAGCAAGGGCATTCCCGTCGGACCCGGAAGGGGCTCGGGTGCCGGAAGCCTTGCCGCCTACTGCATAGGAATAACGGGAATTGATCCCATTCGCTTTAATCTGCTCTTTGAGCGCTTTTTGAATCCCGAGCGCGTTTCGATGCCCGATTTTGATATTGATTTCTGTTACCTCCGTCGGCAGGAGGTTATTGATTATGTTATTTCAAAATACGGCTCGGACAGGGTCGCACAGATCGTAACCTTCGGAACCATGGCCGCCAGAGCAGCTGTCAGGGATGTCGGCAGGGCTCTCGCTCTGCCTTACTCGGTCTGCGATAAAACCGCAAAGCTCATCCCGAATGCCATGGGAATGACAATTGAGAGAGCACTGAAGGAGTCTCCC
>CAZDEI010000165.1:0-3055 GCA_964504325.1 uncultured Eubacteriales bacterium
TCATTAGGCAATGCACAGCACTTTCCTCAGCATCCCTGCAGGAGCCTGCGGCTCAAGGCCTCAAGCAGCGACACCTCTCTCAGCTTTATCGACACTGTTCTCGATGACGATATGCTCCTAAAGGCCGATATTATAAGCAATGCACCCGTCAAGGAATTCGAAGCAAACGAACCGATAGCGATATATGCCGAGACTTACCTACCGAGTGATGCCTCAATCGGCAAGAAAAATATAAGCATCGACTTTTTTCTTTCCGATATGCTTGAAAACGAGGAGACTGCTTTAACCGCAGGCTTCACGGTCGAGGTTTATGATTATTCAATGCCCTCGGGCAGTGAAATGCCGTTCTTTCTCGATCTTTGGCAGCACAGCTGCTCGGTTGCAAGATACTATAACACCGTGCCTTGGAGCGACAGACACTTTGAAATACTCGAGAGCTTCCTGCGTCCCTTGGCCGAAATAGGTCAAAAGGCGGTCACGCTGATTTTGTCCGATGCACCCTGGAGCGGACAGTGGTGCCGCCGAGAGGAAAGATACAAGGCGAATTTCTTCGAATATTCGATAGTCTCGGTATTTAAAAATTCCGACGGCAGCTTTGATTACGACTTTACGGCAATGCAGCGATACATAGATTTATGTGCACGGCTCGGGATAAGGGACGAGATATCCCTTTACGGGCTTGTTAATGTATGGTGTGATCCCTACGGCGGCTTTGAAAGGTTAGCTCCCGACCATCCCGACGGGCTTAGGGTCAGATACCTTGACCGTGATACGGGTCGCTACGGATATCTTCGCAGCGGTGAGCAAATCGACAGCTATATAAAGGCAATATATGAATATTTTAAGGAAAGAGACCTGCTTGACCGCGTTCGGCTTGTCGCAGATGAGCCTGCGGACCCGAAGGCCTACCGAGCGGCAATAGACCGAATCAAGGCCATCGCTCCCGAATTCAAGCTTAAGGCGGCAATAAATCACAGCGAATTCATATCGGAGTTTTCCGACTCGGTTAAGGATTTTGTACCCTATATCCGGGGACTTTCCAAGGAATTCGACAAAATATCCGAATTCAAGCACAGCATGAAGAACAGCCGCTTTCTGTGGTATGTCTGCTGTGATCCTACACATCCGAACACATTGCTTCACAGTGACCTCAACGAAGCACTTTTCATAGGTGTGCTGACCTCATATCTTGAGCTTGACGGCTTTCTTCGATGGAGCTATTGCCTCTGGACCGAGGAGCCGACAAGGGATATCCGCTACTACAGCTTTCCGTGCGGCGATATTTGCTTTGTTTATCCCGGCAAGGATGCCTCCCCTCTGCTTTCACTGCGCTTCAAGGCTCTTGCAAAGGGAATAAGGCTTGCCGTGCTGCTCAACGAATACAAGGCACGCTTCGGCAGGCAGGCCGCAGAGCAGCTGTACGACGGTGTGATACTCGAAAAGGATATCGGAAAATACTTTGAGGCCGACGGCAGACCTGTTGCCCTCGAAAAAATGTGCTCCCTCGGCTACGAAAGCTATGCCGAGCTTGAAAAAGCGGTGCTCTCGGCACTTGCCGACGGCTAAGCTGCGTCAGCTTACAAAATCAGACAAAAAATTACCTTTTGGAAATTGACAAGCGGGCTTGAATATGGTAACATGTATTGTAAATGTGCCGGCCCTGTTCCGCGCATGCTTCAATTATCGAAAGGACGGTTTAAAATGGAAAAGTATTCAAGCACATACATTTTCAAGTCCGATTCCTGTAAATCCTTCGCCCCTTCGGTAGATACGGCGGCTTTATCGGCATTTTTGCCCGTTACACAAAATAATTATTTCGTTTTTCCCGGCTTTTGCGATGTGCATGTGCATTTTCGTGAGCCGGGTTTTTCTTATAAGGAAACCGTGCATACGGGCTCACGGGCTGCCGCTCACGGCGGCTATACCGCGGTATGCACCATGCCCAACCTGAAGCCGGTGCCCGACTGTCCGGCAAGCCTTAAGGAGCAGCTTGATATTATCGAGCGTGACTCGGTAATACATATCTACCCCTACGGTGCGATCACGGTCGGACAGGCAGGAGAGCGGCTTTCGGATATGGAGGGGCTTTCCGAAGGGATCATCGCCTTTTCGGACGACGGCAGAGGTGTGCAGTCACGCGAGCTTATGCGTGAGGCCATGCTCAAGGCTCGCTCACTCGGCAAGATGATTGTCGCCCACTGTGAGGATAATTCCCTGCTTCACGGAGGATATATTCACGACGGAAGCTATGCCGCCGCCCACGGTCACAGGGGAATCTGCTCGGAAAGCGAATGGCGTCCCATAGAGCGCGACCTTGAGCTCGTAAGAGAAACGGGCTGCGCCTATCATATATGTCACATATCCTGCAAGGAGAGCGTTGAGCTTGTAAGAAGAGCAAAGGCCGAGGGACTTGATGTCACCTGTGAAACGGCACCTCATTATCTTATAGCGGATGAGAGCATTCTTCGCGAAAGCGGTGACTTCAAGATGAATCCGCCGTTGCGCTCCTCCGACGACAGGCTGGCTCTTGTCGAGGGCATAAGGGACGGAACGATCGATATGATCGCAACCGACCATGCTCCTCACAGTGCCGAGGAAAAGGCACGCGGTCTTGAGGACAGCCCCTTCGGCATAGTCGGTATCGAAACCGCCTTTCAGCTGCTCTACACAGAGCTCGTAAAAAAGCAGCAGTGCATTTCTCTCGAGCAGCTTATAGAGCTCATGGCGATAAGGCCTCGCCTGCGCTTCGGCATTCCGCTCGACAGCGGAGATTATACGGTATGGGAGCTTGATTCAAAGCATATAATCTCCCCCGACAGCTTCATATCCATGGGCAAATCGACACCGTTTGCAGGCAAAGAGGTTTACGGCGAATGCCTTCTCACCGTCTGCGGCGGAAAGACAGTGTACAAAAGAAATTAATATACGGAAGGAATCAGTATGGCAAAGAGAACAGACATTAAAAAGGTATTGATCATCGGCTCGGGTCCCATCGTCATCGGTCAGGCGGCCGAATTTGACTATGCGGGTACTCAGGCGTGCCTTGCACTCAAGG
>CAZDEI010000166.1:0-3050 GCA_964504325.1 uncultured Eubacteriales bacterium
GGGACACCCATTATATTTACCGCAGGCGTGCCAACAAGGATGAAATTAACGATTATCTTCAAAACTGCGCCGACGGCAATATTCAGCAGCGGCAGCTTTTGCTTGCCGATTGCCTGAAGCATGCTTGTGGTAGGTGCGGTAAGCCCCGAGAAGAGCGCGCAAATACCCAGAATACTCAAATTGACGCCTGCAACTCCCGAGGTGAAGGTCTTTCCAGGATACAAAAGCGGAACAATTCTTGTTCCGAGCGCCGCAATTCCGAAGGCGGCGGGAAAGCTGACAAGGGCCGTGGTTCTGAAAACGGTTTCCATGCTTGCTTTGACCTCATCACGGTTTTTCCTTGCCCAGGCCGAGGCAAGCACGGGTATTGCGCTGACTCCGAGCACCGAGGTGAGCACGGGAACAAGATTATAAACCGAAAAGGCAAGGCCCCTGTGAGCGCCGTAAAGAATGATGGGCAGATCCTTTGCAATATTGAACTGCTTGCCCTCTGCAAGATAAAGCTCGGTCTCGGAGGCAATTATATCGGCATATTTCTCGGTAAAATACGGCAAATCCGCATTTATCGCCGCCTCAAGCCTCGCCGTAATCATAAGATTGTCGATAAATGTCGTAACCTGAGTCACAAGAGAGCCCAGAACTATCGGCAATGCCATCGCAATTATGATTTTCAGTGTCGCATTTCCGCTGAGCGGCTTCGGAGACAGCTTAAGCTGCTCCTCCGAGAAATCAAATTGCGAGGTTTTTTTGTATTTTCTGACAAGATAGAAGGCCGAGGCAGCCGTTCCGAGCGTGATTCCCGCAAGGGCTCCGCAAACGGCAAGAGTCATGCTGCCGGTGGTCTTTATGAGAATCAAAGCGAGCAAAAGCCCGAAAACGAGCTTTCCTGCCGCCTCTATAACCTCGCTGACGGCGGTGGGAGTCATATTGCGCAGACCCTCATAATAGCCTCGGTAGGAGGACATCACACAGCAGAACAGCAGGCAGGGCGCAATCACAAGCACGCAGGGTATGAGCTCGGCTGTTCCCTTGAACATGGCGTAAGGAACCGAAAGCAGGCACATAAGCCCGAAGCCTACACCGCCCGTAAGCCACATGAATTTTTTTGCGATTTTGAAGGTCTTTTTGGCATCCCTGTATTTACCGGTTGAAACACATTCCGCCACAATCTTTGAAATTGCGATCGGCAGACCTGCCATTGCGATCGTATACATCGGGGTATAAAGATCATAAGCCGTTGTATAATATCCGACACCGGTATTGTCGAGAATATTATAAAGCGGTATTTTATAAATCGCACCGATTATCTTGACCAACGCGGTGGCAATCATGAGTATCAGTGAGCCGTGAAGAAACGACTGTGTTTTTTGTGAGGCGTTTTTCATAGTCCGCCTCCGAGCTCCGCATTGTCCGCAAGTGACACCGCAAATGCGACAAGCTGTGTGAAAAATCCGCCGCTGTCGGAGCTGTTTTCGTCTCGGTAGGAGGCGGCTGCAGCTTCGTCGGCTTTATCGGAAATACATCTGACCGAGATAAACGGCAAGCCGACAGCCGACGCGACCGCAGCCTCGGCAGCAGCCTCCATATCGCAGGCAAGCGCACCGAAGGTGCTGACATTTCTTTCTCTCTCCTCGGTGGAGCAGATAAAGCTGTCACCCGAAACAACGGTTCCCGTCAGCGCGCCGACAAAAAAGGACTGAGCAGCCTTCAAAAGCCGTGAATCGGCATGACGGAGATAAGGCTCACCCGGCTTTTCGGCGGGTCGGTAGCCGAGTCCCGTAAGATCGAAATCGTGCTCCGCATAGGTATCACCGATCACAATTGCGGCATCGGTATCGGTAAGACTGCCGGAGAGTCCGCCCGAAACCATCACATCGCAGCCCGAGCATATAAGTGCCGCAGCGGCAGCCGCGGCGTTGACCTTGCCTATACCGCAGTGAACGACAGTAAGGCAAAAGGGCTTTCCGCCTTTGCCCGAGGAGTACAGAGCAACAGCCGGCCTGCCGAGAAGCCTCAGCTCCTCGGTGGCGCCTGTCAGGGCAGCTGCGGTTTTTTCATATTCGCTGTCATCGGCAATTATAAGACCGATATTTAAAACATCCTTCATTTTAAGCACCATACCTCCGAACACCCGTGCAAGCGCTCTTCGCTCACGCTCGGCGTCAAGCAGGTGTTCTGTTATTTTTCGGCGTGACCGGCACATCCACTGCGGCAGCACACCGCAGTTCTTTAAGCGGGTGGCCCTTTACAGCTCGGAATCGCACCTTGAGCAGCGAGCGGCGGCTCTTAAATTCAGTGCTCCGCAATCAGAGCAAACCGTTCCGCCCTCCTTAGAGGCTATTTCATCCTTGAGAGACTCAAGCTCCTCAACGCCCTCCGCAACCGCGGCAACCGCCCTGGAAAGCTCCTCTGTCAGCTCCGCGCCCTGTGCGGCGGACTTATAATAAAGCTTGCCGAGTCGGATAAGTCTCTTTTGAAGCTCTCTGTCGGCAGACAGCGCCTTTACCTTGAGCAGACAAATTTCGGCCGAGCCCGAGGCTGCTCTTTTAATATCGCCGCAGAGCTCCGATATGCCGTTTTCGATAGATTTCATATTCTATATATCCTTTCAAAAGCGTGCTCGCCTCATCACTCACCGTAAAATTCCGCAATACGGCCTTTTCTTTCGAGCATAGTGTCGAAGCGGCTGATATATTCATACGGATACTTGAAATTGAATATTCTTTCAATCTCGTCGGTATCGGGTCTGCGAAGCTTGGTAACCGCAGAGGCACCGCAGGCAAGTATCGTATGTGTTTCATCCATTATAAAGATGTTGTATATTCCCTCAAGGCCGGGCCTGGAATATCCGACATTTTCAAGATTTCCGACCGTTTTATTCTGTCGGTACATATAATACGGAACAATCTCGGCTGCCCTGAACTGCCTGTCGGCGTAGCGAAGCATTTCTGCCGCGGCAACACCGTCCGCTCGACTGTATTCGACACCTGCTCCCGTAAGACCGGAGGCTCTCTTCATTGAAAGCGTATGAACGGTGATATTTTCGGGAG
>CAZDEI010000167.1:0-3049 GCA_964504325.1 uncultured Eubacteriales bacterium
CTGGTTCCGCACCGATGACGAGGGTAATTTCGTATGGCCCGGCTTCGGCGATAACATGCGTGTTCTCAATTGGATCATCGACCGCTGCGAGGGCAAGGCCGACGCCGAGGAGACCCCCATCGGCTTCATTCCGCGTCCGGAGGATATCGATCTTACCGATCTCGATATGGACATTGAAACCCTTAAGTCCATCCTCAAGGTCGACAAGGAGGTATGGCTCAAGGAGGCTGCCGAGATCGAAGAGCATTACAAGAAATTCGGCGACAAGCTTCCCGAGGAGCTCAGAAATCAGCTTAACGGTCTTAAGGAAAGACTTGCAGAGCTTAACTGATTGCTTTAGTAAGCCGATATATAATAAATGCACATGCGCACATTCGGATTCTTGTCCGAGTGTGCGCGTTGTTTTAAATCACAAAAAGCGGCACAGCTTCGCTGCCGAGCGTGAGCTGTGCCGTAAATTCGCACGGCCTCAGGAGGACGGCAAGGCCGTGCGGAGAGAAAATATCAATGCTGTCAGGAAAGAAGCACGCGGTCGTTTGCAAAGGCACTTCCGCTTGCCGAGGAGAAGAGATCTATAAGCTCCTTTACCGTGAGCCTTTTCTTATCCTCACCGCTTATATCCACCACGATCCGACCTTCATTCATCATTATGAGTCGGTTGCCGTAGTCTATGGCGTTTTGCATATTGTGAGTGACCATGAGCGCCGTCATGCCGTTTTCCCTTATGAGCTTATCCGAAAGCTCCATGACCTTGGCGGCGGTTTTGGGATCGAGAGCGGCGGTGTGCTCGTCAAGCATGAGCAGCTTCGGGTTTTGAATTGAGGCCATCAAAAGGGTTATGGCCTGCCGCTGTCCGCCCGAGAGCAGACCGACCTTGTCTGAAAGGCGATTCTCAAGACCGAGACCGAATTCACGAAGCTTTTCTCGGTAGAGCTCGCGCTCCTTTTTGGAAATGCCCCAATCGAGTCCGTGCAGCCTGCCGCGGCGGTAGGCCAAGGCAAGATTCTCCTCTATTTGCATATCGGGAGCCGTGCCGAGCATGGGATCCTGAAACACCCTTCCGAGATATTTCGCCCTGATATGCTCGGGGCGTGAGGTGACATCCACTCCGTCGATAATTATATTGCCGGAATCGGGTCTCCAAACGCCGCAAATGGCGTTGAACATGGTGCTTTTTCCCGCGCCGTTGCCTCCTATAACCGTAACGAAGTCACCCTTGTTTACGGTCAGGTTGAGGTTATCGAGAGCAACCTTTTCGTTTACCGTTCCGGGATTAAAGGTCTTACATACATCAATCAGCTTAAGCATGATGAGCGGCCTCCTTTTTCGGTGCTGAGCGGAAAAGCTTGTGCTTCCAATGAGGCACGGCGAGGAATACTGCAACAACGAGAGCCGAAAGCAGCTTGAGAAGATCCGTGTCAAGACCGAGCCAAATAACCGTCTGATATACGATGAAGTAGAGAATTCCGCCGAAGGCGACTCCGAGTAGCTTAAGAGCGAAATTGCGGAGGAGCTTGCCCAAAACCGCATCGCCTATTATTACGGCGGCGAGGCCTATGACGATTGCACCTCGGCCCATGTTGGCCTCGGCGAAGCCCTGATACTGAGCAAGCAGTGCACCTGCAAAGGCGACAATGCCGTTTGAAATCATCAGGGCGAGAATTTTATTTGCATCGGTATTTATGCCCTGCGCGCGGCTCATGGCGGGATTGCTTCCGGTGGCTCTTATCGAGCAGCCGCGGCTTGTGCCGAAGAACCAATACAGCACGGCAACAAGCAGAATTATAACTATGCAAAGACGAAATATGGAGTTATCCCAAAGGGTGCCGCCACCCGAAAAGCGGTTGGTGATAAAGCGGGTAATTTTTGTTCCGAGAGAAACATTGGAGGCACCCATTATTTTCAAATTTACCGAATAGAGAGAAAGCTGAGTGAGTATTCCCGAGAGAATGGCGGGTATACCCATAACCGTGTGAAAGAGACCGGTAACAAGTCCCGCAAGCATGCCGGCCGCTATTGCCGCGAGCATGGAAAGGCCGATCGAGCAGCCGTTTTTCATAAGCACGATGCATACCGCACCGCCGGTGCAGATCGAGCCGTCGACGGTAAGATCCGCGAAATCAAGTATTCTGTAGCTGATATACAGACCGATTGCCATGATTCCCCATATAAGACCCTGTGCGATTGCGCCGGGCATGGAATTAAGCAGTGAAATGAGCGATGTCATTATATCCTCCGTGTTGCGCCTCTCCGAGTCATCTCGGAGAGGCGTTATTTGTTATGCTCGAGGCTTATTCGGCTTCGATGGCGACATATCCGTCGGGAACCGTAATTCCGAGCTCGTCGCAGATTTCCTTATTGTACTTTTTGGTGGGCTTGGAAGCGTATTCGATGGGCATTTCGGATATGCTTGCCTCACCCTTGAGGATCTTGGCAGCCATAAGTCCGGTGGCGTAGCCGAGGTCGTAGTAGCTTATCGAAAGGGTTGCTATTCCGCAGCCGGAGCAAATGCCCTCCTCACCTGCGATTACGGGCTTGCCTGCAGGACGGCAAATACCGTCGATTATTCCGGTGGCAGAGGCAACCGCGTTATCGGTGGGAACATAGATGGCATCGCACTTGCCGATGGCGGCGGTGGTGACGGCGGCAAGATCATTGGAATCGGAGAAGGCAAAGGACTCGGACTCGATTCCGAGCTTTTTAAGCTCGTCGGCGATGACCTTTACCTGATAGAGTGAGTTTGCCTCGGCGGAGCAGTAGATGATTCCGACCTTTTTCACCTCGGGGAGAAGCTCGGTGAACATCTTTGCCTGGTCTGCAAGAGGTGCGAGATCACTTGTTCCGGAAACATTTCCGCCGACCGTTCCATTGAAGTCTGATATGTTGAGCGCGGTGCCGTATTCGGTTACCGAGGTGCCGAGAATCGGGATATCCTCTGTTGCGGAAACCGCGGTTTGAAGTGCGGGTGTCGCATTAGCGAGAATAAGGTCGACATTTGAGGAAACGAAGCTGTCGATTATCGTGTTGCAGATGGGAATCTCACCCGAGG
>CAZDEI010000168.1:0-3037 GCA_964504325.1 uncultured Eubacteriales bacterium
TCTCGTAAGAGAGCGGATTTTTTATATTATATTCATCATTCATTTATGAACGGTTTTTTGTAATGAAAATGAGCTCTCTGCGCCGATAAATAACGAACGGTTTCTGTTATAATCTTAAAAAGGACGGTGCTTTAATCAAAGAAAATTTACATATTAATGAATCCGTTGCTTTTGCGGCGAGAATGGTAAAATCGCGGCAACGCCTAATCAAGCGCAAAAAGAAAACGGTCATTTTAAAGCAAATTGTCCGCAGCGACACAAGTATAGGTGCAATTGTAAGTGAAGCATGAATTGGATTTAGGAGATTAATATAGAAGAAAGAATTTCAGTTTTTCTCCGCCCTAAAGCCGTTGGCTTCCGCAAGCAAACTCCGACAGAAAGAAGAATCCTGCCCTGGCAGCGCTCAGCGCTTGTCGGAAGGATTTTTTTCGCCAACTGTAATTTTTTCAAAAATTAACGATTAATCATTAAAGGGTATTGCTTTTGGGAAAATATCTGCTATAATATAAATCAAACGATTGCTTTTCATGAGTCCGAGATTCGCTCGGGCAGCCGTGTTGCACGGCATCAGAGGGCGTTCTCCCGTATTGTGCGGCATAGAATACGGGAGAATTGCCTTCTGTTAATTAGCAAGCCTACTTCGGCCTAGCACCGCCTGTCGAGAGTATAATTGAACGGAGGAGCTGTTAAATGAAAAGAGTTAAAAAAATCGCACTGTCCCTGTTGACTGTCTTCTGCATTGTGTCGGGTGTTTTTCCCACTGCAGTGCTCGCAGGCGCGTCGCCCGCTGTCAGTGCACAGGCTGTCGACTATATTTCGGCTGTTATCACCGCTCCGAAAATCGGCGAAGCACCCGATACCACCCCCCGTCTTCACCTCAAACCCCGAGGAGCTTTTGCAGGTAACAAATATCACCTGGAGTAAAACAGAAGCAAGAAACTTCTTAGGCAGAGATGATGACAGATATTACTGCTCGGAGATGGATGCCGGAGAGCTGTTTGCCTAGGGCTATTACTATATCGTTTATATAGTTTTCTCGGGAATTGATGATGTTGAGTTCAGCGACAGGCTTGTAGGCAGACTTAACGGCAAGGCCTCCTACGAAATACTTTGTCCCCTCCTTGACGAGGAAAGAAACCGTGTCGGACTGTGCGGAGTATTTGATCCGACCGAGCAGGAGGACAAGCTTATCACCGAGGTCTCGGCCACGATTGCCGCCCCCGTTGTCGGCGGAGCTCCCGCCGCTCAGGTAAGCTTCACCTCAAATACTGAGGATTCGCTCACCATTGACAATATAGCCTGGATAAGAACACCAAGGGAGCAATACAGCGAGGGCTTCTTCGGCAGCCGTTGGCAAATTCTCTCTGCAGGCGATAAATTCGAAGCCGGATATATTTACGGCTGCTCTGTCACCCTTAAGCCGAAGGAGGGCTGCTTTATCTCTCCCTCTGCCAAGGGTAGTATGAACGGGACTTCCTGCCTTGATGATTTAATCTTAAGTGACGATTTAGACAGCATCACTCTTTATCACGTATTCGATTCGGAGCTGACGGCAATCACCTCAATTTCCGCAACCATAGCGGCACCCACACTCGGTGGAACCCCCGCCTCAACGGGCTGTACTCACAACTACGCCCGCGGGCGGAATTTCAGCAGCTGCCGACGGCATAACGGTTCGTTGGCTGAAGATTGCGGCAAGCGACTTCACCGGAGCCTCTTCCGACAACTATGTCCCGCTACGAGAGGACGAGAAGTTCACAAGCGGCTGGTACTATGCCTGCATGATTTCCTTTAAGCTCAAGTCGGGCTATAAGCTCGCAAGCGACGTCTCGGCAACCGTCAACGGCAAGCCAAGCTTTAACAATGGGCTCAATATCAATACGACATATTTGCTTCAAACGCTGAACGCTGTGTTCGAGCCGCTGCCAGAAACGGGGCTTTCGGCCGTGCCCGCCTTGAAATTCGAGCTTGACGGCTACGAGGTCGGACAACCGGTTTTCGATATTTCGGTAACACTCGACGGTGAAAACGACGCAGTCGACAGCTTCACGGGAACAAACGGATATAACACATCCTATCTTATAAGCACGAGCGATCCCGATACGGCCCCACTTATCGAAAGCAAAATTGATCAAGACACGGCATTGTTTGAAGAAAGCCGGACATATTACCTTGCTGTAAGCATTTCCATGGCCACCGGCTACGATGTAAAAACACTGACACCGGCCAAGCTTGAGCTTAACGGCTACGGCAAGCCGACAAAGCTATACAAAAACACGGACAGCAATGTTGTTCTTGCCGTCTTTGCCCTCCGAAGCTTCCTGAAGCCACAGCAAGCATAACCATTCCGTTTACCACCAAAATACACTGCGGCGGAAACACCGCCCCGCAGTCCACCTCCTTTGAGCTTGAAATATTTGACACAAGCATTAGAAGCTGGCTTTATTTTCCCGACATTCTCTGCAATGCCGTGACCGAGATAAACGGTGAAGGAGCCTTCAGCGGAACGCTCACTCTTAAAGGACCGAAATCTCAGCTTGAAAGGCTTGTCAGACAGGGCGGCGGTCTGTTTATCCGTCAGGTAAAGGGAGATGCCGAAAACTGGCAGTATTCGGACGCCGTCTATTTCCTCACCTATGAGGATCCCGCCGCTGCGGCAGCTCTCACCGACGGTGAGGATAGCATAACAGGCAGCTCGGTGCTGCGCATATTCAAGGCTCGGGTAAGCTCCGAAAACGGAGAAACCATCTACGAGCCTGTAGGAGAGCCTATAGAAGCGATGCTTTTCGAAAACACCTACACACTGAACACCGACGCTTCCGAGGGTGGTTCCTCCTCCGAGGGCGATAGCTCATCCGGCGGTGCTCCTTCGGGTGAGTCGAATCCCAAAACTGGTGATTCCGCAATCGTATTGCCTTGGCTATCAGCTCTGCTGCTGAGTGCAACAGCCGCCTCGGTAATATTAATTAATAAAAAGAGGCTCACTCGCTGACCTCTCTCATTACGATTTCCTCCGTGATAGCATAAAGGGCAGGCA
>CAZDEI010000169.1:0-2998 GCA_964504325.1 uncultured Eubacteriales bacterium
GCGTAAGCATGTTCCCGAGGCCGAGTACACTACCGTGATGGAAAATCCCGAAAACGTACTCGAGGTCAGGGATCTTCAGACATACTTCTTTACCGATGTCGGCGTGTCACATGCTGTCGACGGTGTTTCGTTTGATGTCCCGGCCGGTGCGACTATCGGTGTTGTCGGTGAGTCTGGCTGCGGAAAGTCGGTTACGAGCCTGTCGATAATGCAGCTTCTGCAGCGTCCGCAGGGTCAGATCGTCAACGGTGAAATCCGTCTTAATCTCGGCGATAAGGCATATGATATTGCCAAGACCCCGATTTCCGCAATGCAGCAGCTTCGCGGAAACTTCATGTCGATGATCTTCCAGGAGCCCATGACGAGTCTTAATCCTGTCTTCCGTATCGGAGCGCAGATCGATGAGGTCGTAGCTCTTCACGACGGCAGGAATCTCTCTAAGGAGGACATCAAGAAGCGCACCATCGAAATGCTTGAGCTTGTCGGCATTGCCAACAGCGAGGGCGTATATAAGATGTATCCTCACGAGCTGTCCGGCGGTATGCGTCAGCGTGTCATGATTGCAATGGCACTTGCCTGTAATCCGCGACTCATCATTGCCGACGAGCCCACAACTGCGCTTGATGTTACGATTCAGGCTCAGATACTTGATCTGCTCCGCAATCTTAAGGAAAAGATCAATTCTTCAATTATGCTTATAACCCACGATCTCGGTGTTATAGCCGAAATGGCGGATTATGTTGTTGTTATGTACGCGGGCAGAATAGTCGAGCGCGGAACGGCAAAGGAAATATTTGAGAATCCCGCTCACCCCTATACCATCGGACTTATGGAGTCCAAGCCGGTTGTCGGTAAGGATATCGACAGACTCTACTCCATTCCGGGTAAGGTTCCGAATCCTATCAATATGCCCAACTACTGCTATTTTAAGGATCGCTGTGAAAAATGCGTTGCCGCATGTGACGGAGCTTATCCGCACGAGGTCAGCCTCTCGGCAACCCATAAGGTGACCTGCTACCGTTACTGCGAGGGAGAAAGGGAGGCGTCAAAATGATTAAGAATAATAAATATGACAGCTTTACACCCGTAGCTCCCGTTGAATATGATCCGCAGTATATTCTGATGGTCAACAACCTCAAGAAGTACTTCCCCATAAAGGGCGGCTATATTAATCAGACCGTCGGCTATGTCAAGGCGGTTGACGGCATCACCTTTAACCTCAAGCGCGGCACCACCATGGGTCTTGTCGGTGAATCCGGCTGCGGAAAAACCACTGCCGGCCGTACAATTCTCCGTCTTTCGGGCGAAAAGACCGACGGACAGGTGCTTTTCAACGGTCAGGAGGTTTACGATCTTTCCGCAAAGGAAATGCGTGCTCTCCGCACCAAGATGCAGATAATATTTCAGGATCCCTTCTCATCGCTTTCGCCCCGACTTCCTATCGGTGAAATAATCGGAGAGGCAGTTCGTGAGCACAATCTTGTGCCCAAGGCGGAATTCAACGATTATATTGATACCGTTATGGATAATTGCGGTCTTCAGCCCTTCCATAAGGACAGATATCCGCATGAGTTCTCGGGTGGTCAGCGTCAGCGTATATGCATAGCGCGTGCTCTTGCGCTCAATCCCGAGTTCATCGTCTGTGACGAGCCGGTATCCGCACTGGATGTTTCAATACAGGCACAGATAATCAACCTGCTTAAGGATCTTCAGGATAAATACTCGCTGACATATCTCTTTATTTCTCATGATCTTTCGGTCGTTGAGCATATTTCGGATACCGTCGGAGTTATGTATCTCGGTAATCTTGTCGAATACGGCGATACTGCCGATATCTTTAAGAATCCGCTTCATCCCTACACGCAGGCACTTTTCTCTGCGATTCCGGTGCCCGATCCGAATGCGAAGATGAACCGTATCGTGCTCGAGGGCTCAATTCCCTCTCCCGCAAATCCGCCTAAGGGCTGTAAATTCCACACCCGTTGCTCAAGATGCATGGAGAAGTGTAAAACCGAGGCTCCCGTGCAGAGAGAAATAGAGCCGGGCCATTATGTGGTATGCCATCTTTATGATCAGGATTAAGGGCATAGGATGAAAAAGCATTACGAGGACGACGGACGCACCATTGCCGATATGAGCGGTCTTGAAAGGCCGGGAATGCTCTTCCCGAGAAGAGCTCCGAAAAACGGAGCCGACAGCAGGGAAGGCGCGTCGACAAATAACGACAACGGCCTGACCCGAAGCGAACGCAATCATTATATAATGGGAGCGGTCGGAGCGGCGCTCGCGATAGTTGCCGTGTTCGGTGCCGTGTTCGGTTTGGCCATTTGGCTTATGACGCTTCTATGGTCATAAGTGACAGTTAAAAAGCAAAAAGCACACTCGACAGCAGTCGGGTGTGTTTTTTTGCCTTACATTATTATAATTCCTCCGCAGAGCAAAAGAAAAAATCCGAGTCGCCTAGGGCAGGCTCGGATTGCTTTGGCTGAAAATAAGACTCAGTTCTTAATGCTTTGCATGGGTGCGGGAATCTGTCCGCCGCGCGAAATGAATTTTGCAGGGGAGGAGGTGTTAACCTTCATTACGGGTCCCGAGCCGAAAAGACCGCCGAACTCAAGACTGTCACCGGCTTTTTTACCGATAGCGGGTATTACACGGACGGCGGTGGTCTTGGAATTGATCATTCCGATGGCGGCCTCG
This sequence comes from uncultured Eubacteriales bacterium, assembly GCA_964504325.1. Lineage (GTDB taxonomy): Bacteria > Bacillota > Clostridia > Oscillospirales > Acutalibacteraceae > RGIG7384. Next base: position 2,701 of record CAZDEI010000169.1, read on the forward strand.
TCTGCGATAATTGCCGAGATGACTTCGGCAGGGGTATCGCCCGGAATATTTATCATATCAAGACCGACAGAGCAGACAGCGGTCATCGCCTCAAGCTTTTCAATGCAAAGGTGTCCGTTTGTGGTGGCGTCGATCATACCGGCATCCTCTGTCACGGGAATAAAGGCACCCGACAGGCCGCCTATTTTGCTTGATGCCATGACGCCACCCTTTTTAACGGCATCATTAAGCAGGGCGAGGGCGGCTGTTGTACCGCAGGCGCCGCAGTTTTCAAGACCGATCTCCTCAAGTATGCGGG
>CAZDEI010000170.1:0-2942 GCA_964504325.1 uncultured Eubacteriales bacterium
GTGTAGCCCAAAATATGACAGCAAAGGGAGTCTGAATATCTGATCGGGCTGAAGTATTCGACCGTCCCCTCGGGAAGCTCGGCGGTGCCCAAAAAGGCAGTTGTCGGAAAGCCCGAGAGCAGCCTTTCGAGTGCATTCGACAGTTCTTTACCGCTCAGCAGTCGCGTTGCCGCCCTTATCCCGTCCTCATTGGGAGGAAGCACACAGCTTCGCGCCGAGCTGCGGTCGGTAAGCCTTCTTCCCTTGCAATCGTAAACCGTCCCTCTTCCCGAATAAAGCACCACCGAATATGAGGACTGCTCGGCTGCCGCCTCGCCGTAGCCTGTGTTTGAGGCCACCGCCGCCACCCTTACGGCGGCCGCAAGCATGCAAAGTGCAAAGAGAGAAAAGGCAGCTGCCGTTCTCAGTGAAAAATTATGCGCTTTTCCGTAATGCTTCATCTGTTTCACCGCAATTCCTCCCCCCTATCCTCGATTGAATCGGCTGCTTTTTTCTTATTTTGCCCGTTCGGGCACAAAAAAAACCGTGCGGTAAAAACGCCGCACGGTGCTTGCTTTGCTTTGATTATTTTGTTCCGAATATACGGTCGCCCGCATCGCCGAGTCCGGGGAATATGTAGCAATGGTCATCAAGATGATCGTCCATAGCGGCACAGTAAACGGGAACATCGGGATGCTCCTTGCAGAAAGCCTCAAGTCCCTCGGGAGCTGAGATTATGCACATGAATTTGATTCTGCGCGGATTGTACTTTTTAATCTGATTCACCGCATCGATGGCAGAGCCGCCCGTTGCGAGCATGGGATCGAGAACGATCACATCTCGCTCTGGAATATCGGAGGGCAGCTTGCAGTAGTACTCAACCGGCTCCTTGGTTTCGGGATCGCGGTACATGCCGATATGTCCTACCTTTGCACTGGGAAGAAGGTTGAGAACACCGTCTACCATTCCGAGACCCGCACGGAGTATCGGAACGAAGGCGAGCTTTCTGCCCGAGATGACCTTTGTTGTGGCAGTGCCGAGGGGAGTTTCGATTTCCACCTCGGTGAGAGGCAGATCACGGGTAGCCTCAAAGCACATGAGATTGGCTATTTCACCTACAAGCTCGCGGAACTGCTTTGTTCCGGTGCTCTTGTCGCGCAGGATAGAAAGCTTGTGCTGAATAAGCGGATGGTCCATGATGTGTACATTACTGTTCATTGTTTTCCCCCGTCACTTTTTTCAATATCCATGATGGCGTCAACTCTGCGCTGATGTCTTCCGCCCTCGAATTCGGTATCCACAAAAAGATCCGTCATTTCAAGCGCAACACCGGGGCCTATCACGCGGCCGCCGAGGCACAGGATATTCGCATCATTATGAAGCCTTGTGTATTTTGCGGAAAAGCTTTCCGAGCAGGCTGCGGCTCTTATTCCCTTTACCTTGTTTGCGGCAAGGCTCATGCCTATTCCGGTGCCGCAGCAAAGTATTCCGAGGCGGGACTCACCGCTCGCCACCGAGCCTGCGACCTTAAGTGCTATTTCGGGATAATCCACGCTGTGAAGCTCGGTTATTCCGAAGTCCCTTACGGCTATTCCTCTTTCGGTAAGATGTGCCGCTATTGCTTTTTTTAGCTCGAAGCCGCCGTGATCGCAGCCGAGTGCGACAGCTTCACCGTTTTTTAGTATACTCATTTTCTTCTCCGTAGCAGTTTGAATCAAATAATTATCGAGCCGTGTCGGCATGGGCTCTTGCCCTCAGCTCCCTTTCCGCCTGCGGCAGACGGAGATATACCGGCAAAAGCTCCTCTGCGGTAACCGCATCTCCGTTATTATACATCACCTCTGCCGCAAAAGCAACCCCGCAGGCACGCTGAAATCGCAAATTTTCGACAGCCAAGCTCAAATAATCCACTCCTTCGCCGAGTGCCCTCGCGGCAAGCTCGGCACCGTCACCGGCAAGCAGCATATCCCTGCCGTATTTTTCAGCGACAAGCTCCTTTTCAAGCTCTGACAGAGCTATTGCGCGGTCGGGGCAAAGCCTTTCCACTCTTCCGTCTTGAATTCTGAAAATCGCATTGTAAACCTGCCCGCAGCGTGCATCCATGCACACGCATACGGTTCCGTTGACGGAGGCAAGCCCGTATGCCACCCCCTCAAGAGTGGAAACCGCACAGCAGGGCTTGCTGTCGTGAAAGGCAAGGCCCTTTACGGCGGCGATTCCGATCCTCAGCCCCGTAAAGGAGCCCGGCCCCGCCGCAACCGCAAGCAGCCCAACCTCCGAAAGCTCGGTGCCTGTGCCCTTAAGCAGGCCGTCTATCATCGGCATAAGGGTCTGAGAATGGGTGCATTTTATATTCATATAGTACTCGCCGAGCACCCTGCCGTTTTCGGTAAGTGCGCAGGAAACGGGTCCCGCCGAGCATTCCACCGCAAGTATCTTCATGTAAGGCTTCCCTCCACAGCTATTTTCCGACCGCCGTCCTCGGTGAGAACTATTTTGACCGTAAGCCGCTTTTCCGGCAGTGCCGCCGCTATATTTTCGCTCCATTCAACCGCAAGAAGGCCTCCTGCCTCGAGATAGTCGAAATACCCCGTTGAATAGAGATCCTCCCAGCCTGCCACGCGGTACATGTCAAAATGATAAAGAGGCAGTCTTCCTCCGACATATTCGTTTATAATAGCGAAGGTGGGCGAGGAAACCTCGCCGTTAAAGCCGAGTCCCTCGGCAAGGCCGTGCACAAGGCAGGTCTTTCCGGCCCCGAGATCTCCCTCAAGCGCTATGACTCCGCCCGTGTGGATTTCGGCGGCAAGCTCGGCTCCGACCGCCTCGGTCTCCTCCGGAGTATGTGTTATGTAAGCTTTTTTATCCACGCCCTATTCTTCTCCGTTCGCGCCGAGGTCCTTTTCTCTGCCCCGTTATTCAGAGCAGCTCGGCATTTCCTGAATATTATAGCACATTTTATG
>CAZDEI010000171.1:0-2914 GCA_964504325.1 uncultured Eubacteriales bacterium
CGGCAAGACTGTCTCATCCGTTGCTTTTGCATTGGTTTTTCTTTTCATTTCTTTCCTCCAAATAGTCTTGTAAGCGGTTTTTCAGCCCCTTCAGAATACGGCCTTCGGCCGTCATAAGCTCGTCAAGCCCCTCTCGAAGGCAGGCATTGAGCCTGCCGTCCTCCTTAAGACAGTATTTCGCGTACATTACGGCGAGCCTTTTTGAAAGCTCGGCTGTCGGTAAATACTGCTTGTAAAGCCTGCAGTCCGAGCCGATTGCCGCCTCAATGGCGGATATTCGTGAGAGCATGCATTGCTTGTGCTCCGACACAAGCCTGAATATCCGCCTGTCTACCTTCGAATGAGGTATTAAGCCGTTCTGCAAAAGGCGAAGATATATATCGAGTATTCGGTACACTCTCACTCCGTAATAATTGCCGTCCGTGCCTACGGGACCCTCAAGATATTTTTCGAGCTGCCCCTTTATTCCCTCAAGGTCAAGTCCGATTTTCGTCTCATGTGCCTTAACTGCCCAAATTCCTCCCGTTTTTCGCCCGAGAGCTCTTGAACGTGCGGCCCTGTTAAAATCGGAAAAGGATATTTCAAACGGACGGAAGACCCAATTTTCATCATATGCCGCCACGGTAAGGCTGCGCGCCTAGCCGCTGTAGCCGATTATCAGCCCGTCGTGCTTGAAGTGCCGCTGCCTGTACCAGCTTTTTCCCTTAATGTAATAGTCATCCACTCCGCTGAAGTAAGCATAATTGCCGTTATCGAGCATTGAGCAGGCTATTTCGGTCAGGCAGTTTTCGGCATATTCAAGTGAAATTCCCTTTTTTTCGACGAAATCCATATCCCATATGCTTCCGCTTGTAAGCATAAGCTCGGGAGATGAAAAGCCCGAAAGCAGGCGACCCGAACAGAACCACATAAGCGTGTTGTTGTAATACCAATTATCAATCGACGACAGTCCCGCCGTGACGATCCCCGCACAGGCAAGATAATGATATGTGGAATAGGGCGGAGAGCTGTATTCAAGCATTACCGATTTCTTTTCCATTTTTTCACCTCCTTATTTGCGCTCTCATCTACCGTCCTTTTAAAGCAAATTTGTAGACCCCCTTTCCAAAATTTTTTTGATTTTTTGCTCGCCCTTTTTTACCGAGCGATATACCGCCATGGGATCAACACCCTCCGCCTCGGCGATTTGTCTGTAGGTAAGCGCATATGCGTGATACAAAATATATCTGCGGCGTGTCTTTTCGGTAAGCTGTGAAAGCAGCCCCTCCGCCAAGCGAAGCGCTTCTCTTCGCTCCGCGTCGACAAAGCAGCTGTCGGTGACATAGGCCTCTGCCGACGGGAGGGCATATATACTTTCAAGAGCGCGTGTATGCCTTCGGTGTCTTGTCTCCTCTCGGTCGCTTACCTTATAATCGGCATCCGACCAAGCCTTCCAAAAGCGAAAGGCCTCCTCAGAGCCTAGCATTGTCTCGGTCACCTCACAACACCCCTCGGAGGTCTTATAAACTATCGATTCGGAGCCTTTATTTATCGCATAATCTGTTTTTCGGTAATCCATATTTACTGTCCTTTCTTTTGTTTTCGAGCAAAAGAAAGGAGCTATGTCTCACCGCGGACAAAGCAGAAATTGATTTTTAAAAACAAAACAGGGCCCTCCTGCTTATTAGGCAGAAGAGCCCTCAAAAAAAGCATGACTCACAGCCTAAAAGCCGCAGGTCATGCTTTGACTCGATTTATCCTCGGGACTGAGCCGTCGGACGGTCAAGCTATGTACTTACTTACTTGCATTCATTATTTATAGCCTATGCTTATCTTGCTTGCGCATTTCGGACATTTCAGGATTATATGTGGAAGCCTCAGTGAGCTTGCTCCGTCCCGTGCCACGACAACCTCCTCCACGGAGGGGCGATCGCAAAGCCTCCCTCTTCCGCAAACGGGACATCTGAGATATTCGGTGCCCTCTGCGAGGCACTCGGCTCGTTCAACAATCAGCATTTAATCTCCTCTTTTCCCTAAAGCATTATGCCTTCAAGACAGGTCCGAAGCCACCGGGGCTCCGTGACGGCAAATAAAAAAGCACCTCCATCGAAGCGGTCGGTGCTCATCCTCAAAAGCAAAAAAGGACAATCACAGGCCGTTCAAACGGCACACGGACAGGTCCGTGCTCACCTGTAATCATCCCTAATCCCACTGCCTACAGTTTAATACTTTTTAAGAGCAATGTCAACCGAAAATATCATAAAATGCAGAGCTTATGTTGAAATCGGCAGGCGACGGTCGTCTTTTAACGGAATTAAGCGGCAAAGGCTAAAAAAGCGCTCCTCCGCCGACAAATATCGCGGAAAAGCGCTCATGCATTTTATTTTACCGACGGAAGTCTGCAATATATGCCCGTATTATCACGAATAATGCCCGCAAGCCATGAATTCACACAGCCGCGCGTTATTCGCCACTGCCAATTGCCGCCAACCGTGCCGGGAGTGTTGATTCTGGCAGAGCTGTCAAGCCCCATGTAATCCGCCATAAGGAATATTGCCGTGTCGGCAACCGAAGCCATACCCGCTCTTATCATTGCCCAATTAAAGCCCTCATTATCATCGACATGCAGATATTTTCGTGCATACAGCACATCCGACTGCGGTGCGGTACGGATCCAGCCGATTACCGTGTCATTGTCGTGTGTGCCGGTATAGATAACCGAGTTTCTTTCGCAGTTATGCGGAAGATAATCACTGTTTTCCCGTGAATCAAAGGCAAACTGCAGTACCTTCATTCCTGGGAAGCCCGTCTGTCTTAAAAGCTCCTTTACCTCGGGAGTTAAGTAGCCGAGATCCTCGGCGATAAAGGGCAGCGGTCCGCCGTAATCCTCTGCGAGTCGATCAAACAGCTCCATTCCGGGGCCCTTGCGCCACAC
>CAZDEI010000172.1:0-2914 GCA_964504325.1 uncultured Eubacteriales bacterium
TTTATGAGGAGCTTGAGAGCTGCTGTGACCTCTGCGAGCACGCGGCGGATGTGATAGCTCAGGTGATTATCAAGAACACATAGTCGCTGCGGCTCTTTCCCCTGCCCGGGCACGGCAAAAAAATTAAATATATTCAAATAAGAAAAGCGCAGCCTTTCGTGAATTCAACCGGCTGCGCCTTTCTTATATTGTTTTTTTCGTTTTACTCTATTTTTCCTCGACCGGTCTGCGGCGAAGCTTTATCTCGATTTGCGAAATTATTATTCCCGCAAACATCAGCACACTGCCGAAAATCGCACGGGATGACATTGCGGTATGGTTAATGATAAGCGAGCTCAGGGCTCCGAATACCGACTCGGTAGAGAGTATCATGGAGGCCACCGCAGGGTCGCTGTCACGCTGACCGATTATCTGAAGCGTGTAGCCTATTCCCGACGACATTACGCCTGCATAGAGTATTGACCATTTGCTTGCGAGCAGGGCGGAAACGGAAGCATCCTCAAAAATCAGGGCTGCGACAGAGGCAAGAGCACCGCAGGTAAAAAACTGTATCATTGCGAAGCGTATCGGCCGAGCCTCACCGATAAATCTGTCGACCGTGATAATTTGAAACGCCCAAAAGAATGCGCCGATAAACACAAGCACATCGCCGAGAGAAATGCTTTCTCCCGGAACAACGCCGATAAAATACAGTCCACCTACGGCAAGCAGTGCGCCGATCCAAATATTAAGCCCCGTACGCTTTTTGAAAAGAATAAGGGTCAATATCGGTACAAGAACGATATAAAAGCCGGTTATAAAGCTTGCCTTTCCGCCGTTTTTACCGAGGTTTATGCCCCATTGCTGCAGGGTTGCCGCAATAAAAAGGAAGACTCCCGAAAGCATTGCCGGCAGCACCGTTTTGTGCAGCCTTCCCTTTTCCGTTCTTCCTTTTTCAAAAAAGGGCAGCACAGGCAGCAGAGTTATGGCGCCGATAAAGAATCTTATTCCGTTAAAGGTAAAGTGACCGAGACCGTTTGCTCCCGCATCCACCTGTGCGGAAAAGGCGGCACCCCAAATAAGTGCCGTTATAAAAAGTATAAGTGTTGATTTGAGCTTGCTTTTTTTCATTTTCGATTACACCATCCGTGGGTATTTGACAGATAAGCTTATAAAACGACAAAAAACGGCACCGCCGAAATCACTGCGATGCCGTAAAGAGCATTTTGCGATCTATATTATTATATACCGAGATAGGGTGCCGGGTCAACCTGTGTTCCGTTAATTCTTACCTCAAAATGAAGATGATTACCGGTTGCGTTGCCCGTTCTTCCGCAGGCGGCTATAACATCGCCGGCCTCAACGGTCTGACCGAGCTTGGCATAAACCCTGCTGCAGTGAGCGTAAAGAGTTGTGTAGCCGTTGCCGTGGCTGATTATAAGATAATTGCCGTAGCCACTCGGATTGCTTCCGACATAGGTTACAATTCCCTTGACGGCAGCATATATTTCGGTACCCTCGGGTCCGGTTATATCCATGCCCTTATGGTTTCTGCTGTCACCGTAGTAGGAGCTGATATACATTCTGTCCGTAACGGCGATAGGCCAAATGCATGCCATTCCGCCGGAGGAAAGATTCTTATCGAGCCATGCGATTCCGGAGGTGGAGGTTCCGCAGACAATGACCTTATCGGTCGGCTCGGTGATGACAACCGTGCTGACGGTCTCGCTCTCCTGCACAACGCCGTTTATACATATGCTTTTGGTGGTTACCTCGGCGGTGCCGTTGCTTCCCTGAGTTTTCACCCTTTTATAGCCTATGACCTTTGTGGAATCATAGGAGGTAAGAGTATCGTAGGGAATGGCCTTGGTCGCCTCGGACACCGTAACGGTCTGCACGCTGAGCTGTACAAGCTCGGGGTTGCTTATCGAAACCGCGGCAGTGCGATCGTTTACAGGCATATCACCCGAATAGAAGACATATTTAATCGAAATATCGTTGAGTATTTCGCTTTCAACGGTATTATCATCGGTATAAACGCTTACGCGTGCATCAAGAGCCTTGCTGATTGCCTCCTCGGTCTCGGCACAGACGGCAAGCTCGCCGTCAACAAAAAGACCGTATGCAGGGCTTACGGTGGACTGAGAAAGCAGAGCCCTTTCGGCAAGCTGTTCAATGGTGCTTATGCTGTTTTTGCCGACTATCTCATATTTCATTACAATGGGATCAACGCATTCCTCGGCGGAATCACCCAGGAGGAGCGAATTCATCTGTGCATAAAGCTCGGAGTAATCGGCGGTGCTTGAAGCATAGCCGATACATACGCCGTTGGTATTTACGGATATTGCAACCGTATTGACATTCCAGAACCAAACCGAGGCGGCGCAAACCGCAACACCGAAGGCGGCGGAGCAGGCACATGCGAACCTGACCCAGCCCTCACCGTCGGCACGAAGCTCACCGAGGCGGCGGCTGACAGCGTCTGCAGCAGCACGGGGTCCGTTTTTGAAAAGTGTAGCAAAGAACACACCGAAAAGGGTACCGATCGAACGGAAGCCGAAGGAGAACGCCTCAACAGCATATGTCTCAAGGAAGGAAACAAAGCCGTTCCACGCCCTGCCGAGAGCAGAGAGCACAGCCCTTGCTGCCCCAACGGCCGACGCGCTTATCTTATTAAGAGCGGCCTTAAGCAGCTCTCTTGCCTTGCTGCGGAGCTTTCCGAAGCAGGAGACTATCACGGTCTTTATTTTCAAAGTCAAAAAGGCTTCACCTCTAAAGATTACAAAATTGTAACAATTTGCGATAGTGTTATTATATCAAATTATTACAAAATTGCAACCTTTTAAAGACAGTTTTGTTAATTTTTCATAATTTCTGTACAATTAAGCAGGATATTGTTACTGCATTTTGTGCATATATTACCCTATAACAGTAA
>CAZDEI010000173.1:0-1963 GCA_964504325.1 uncultured Eubacteriales bacterium
ATGTACAAATACATCCGTATCAAGCGAATCAAGGTAAACGGCGGCCGTGCCGAAATATCCACTCGCCTTAGGGAGGGCGACCGCGTTGATATGTATATCAATGACGAGTTTTTCGAGCGGCAGGCACCGAAATACGATTTTCTGTCCGCTCCCGCCGAGGTAAGCGTGGTTTATGAGGATGACAATATAATCATCACCGACAAGCGGCAGGGGCTTCTCTGTCATCCCGATAAAAACGAATACAGAGATACTCTTATTGCACGAATACAGCACTATCTTTACAAATCGGGAAAATACGACCCGGAGGCCGAGGCAAGCTTTGTACCCGCCCTCTGTAACCGAATCGACAGAAACACCTGCGGACTCGTGATCGCCGCAAAGAATGCGGTTGCCCTGCGTGAAATGTGCGACAGAATTAAGGCGCGTGAAATAACCAAAAGGTACATCGCGGTGGTGCACGGTGCTCCCCCAGAAAAAAGCGGAGAGCTTGTTTCCTATCTTGAAAAGGACGAGGAGCGAAACCGTGTGACACTCCGTGCCAGGCAAACCGAGCAAACCAAAACAGCCAAGCTCAGATACCGTCTTCTCGCACAGACAGCCGAGCTTTCGCTTCTCGAAATAGAGCTGCTCACCGGAAGAACCCACCAAATAAGGGCTCAAATGGCTTCTGTCGGATGTCCCTTGCTCGGTGACGGGAAATACGGAAAAAACGCCGCAGATCGCAAAAACGGCTATTCAAAGCAGGCTCTCTGCTCATATTATCTGCGCTTCGATTTTTCGGAGGGCCCCCTCGGATACCTGCAGGGCAAGGAGCTTTTCACAAAGGGCATTTCCTTTGTAGATGAGCTTTTCCCCGAGCTGCGAAGCAGCATTCTCGGAAAATAGCGAATAGGATATATAAATCGGGAACGGATTCATGCACAGCAGCATTGTCCGTTCCCGTTTATTATTTGAAGTACATATAAAGCTGACACTTTATCATGCCGTTATAAAGCTTCCTGCGCTTATCGGCAGGTCTGCCGAAGAAGCTCTCGAATTCATCGTGAGGGCTGATGATAAAATACTTTTTACCGCGCTCACGAACAAAGCTCTTTCCCATAACCGTATAAAGCTCCTCAGCCGCCTTCACATCCAAAAGCCGTTCGCCGTAGGGAGGGTTCGTAACAACAAGTCCCCTGTCCTCAAAGCCCTTAAAGTCTCTGACATCGGCCACCTCAAAGCTGAGCAGCTTGCCAACCCCTGCTTTTTCGGCGTTTTCACGGGAAAGCCTTATGCATTCGGGATCGATATCATAGCCGTGGCCGTGAAACTCAATATCGGTGTTGACCTCCTTATATGCCGCCTCACGCTCCTTTTTCCAGGCCTCGGCGGATATAAAGCTGAATTTCTCGGCGGCAAAAAAGCCGTGCAGTCCCGGAGCGATCGATGCCGCCATCATGGCAGCCTCAATCAAAAGCGTGCCGGAGCCGCAGAAGGGATCGTATATCCTTGTATCGTGATAAATTCTCGCCTGATCGCACATTGCGGCGGCAAGAGTCTCTCTGATCGGAGCGGCGTTTGACAGTGCTCGGTAGCCGCGCTTATGAAGGCCTCTGCCCGAGGTGTCTATCATAAGGGTTACCTTGTCCTTGAAAATCGAAAACTGAAGCTGAACCTTTGCTCCCGTTTCGGGGAAGCGATCGATTCCGTATTTTGTTTTAAGCCTTTCAACAGCCGCCTTTTTGATAATTGCCTGACAGTCGGGCACGCTGTGGAGGGTGGAATCTATGGAATGTCCCTTTACGGGGAAGGCGTCGGTCATTCTTATATAGCTCTCAAGCGGAAGCGCCTTTACCGAGTCGAAAAGCTCGGTAAAGCTTGTTGCCTCAAAGCTTCCAATTACAAGCAGAATTCTCTCTGCAAATCTCGACCTGATATTCGCACGGGCAATCATTTCGTCATCGCCGTCGAAGAATACCCTTCC
>CAZDEI010000173.1:1973-2914 GCA_964504325.1 uncultured Eubacteriales bacterium
CTCGGCACCCATGCGCCTGAGCTCATCGGCAAGTATTCCCTCTATTCCGAAGAGACAGGGAGCCGCAAGTCTGTATTTTCCCATTATGCTTTCCTTTCCGTACAAAAAGCGGGACGGCAGCTCACCGTCCCGCTGAAGCTTATCTTGTTCCGCGCTTTCTGCTCTTGAAGTCGTTGTTCTTACGCTTAAGATCGGACATTTTTTCCTCGCTTGTCTGCTTAAAGCGAGCCATCATATCCTCAAAGGTCGCGGGCTCGTTTTTTCTCGGTGTCCAAACGACCGAATTATCGGGCTTGGGTGTGCTGAATTCTCTTTTATGATGCTGCTTGGGCTCCTGAACCGCCTTCATGCTGAGCGCGATCTTACCGTCATCCGCTATGGTGAGAATCTTCACCTTGACGGTATCGCCGAGCTTTACATAATCCTTAATATCCTTAACATAGGTTCTTGCGACCTCGGAAATATGTACCATGCCGCTCTTGCCGTCACCTATATCGACAAAAACTCCGAAGTTGGTTATTCCGGTTATCTTTCCCTCAATTATGTCTCCAATTGCAAAACCCATAAAACCCAAATTTCCTCCAAATCAACACCTGTTTGATGTCAGTCGACATCGTAAAAGACCTTTTCGTTAGGGTAAACATACCCCAAGCGCTCGCGTGCCGCATCCTCGATAAACTCGGGATCGTCACTTTTTTTGAGCATATTCGACAGCTCCTCGACCTTTCTCGATTTTTCCTCGATTTCGGCCTCGTTTGCCTTGCTCGTGCTGAGCTTGTTGACAAGCTGAACCTGAAGAACGCCCAAATTAACGGCGAGCAGACCTATGACCAGAAACGCGGCAATTCGCAAAAGCACGCTTTTTCCCTTGTTGCGCTTTTTCACGGTCATACACCTCACCCTCCGAAAATCAAAAGCAACTCGGCATTACTCTTGATTAT
>CAZDEI010000174.1:0-2901 GCA_964504325.1 uncultured Eubacteriales bacterium
ATTGTAAAGACCGAGTACAAGTACACCCTCGCCGTTTCTCCCATGGACTGCATGGGCTGCGGAGTATGTATCGGTGTATGTCCCACCTCGTCTCTTAAGATGGTTGCAAGAGAGTCTCAGGACGATCAGCAGGCAGTATTCGATTACTGTGTTGCGAATGTTACCGAGAAGCCCGAGACCACCGCAACTCTCAATGTCATCTCCAGCCAGTACAAGAAGCCGTTGCTTGAATTCTCCGGCTCCTGCGCAGGTTGTGCCGAAACCTCTTATGCACGCCTGATCACTCAGATCTGCGGAGAGAGAATGTATATCTCCAACGCTACCGGCTGCTCCTCCATTTGGGGCGGACCTGCCGCTACCTCTCCGTACACCACCGACGCCGAGGGTCACGGACCCGCTTGGGCAAACTCCCTCTTTGAGGACAATGCCGAGCACGGCTACGGTATGTATCTCGGACAGAAGGCTATAAGAGACAATCTTATCGATCTCGTAAAGGCCATTCCCGAGGCTGCCGAGGCATCCGATGAGGCCAAGGCCGCAGCTGCCGAATATCTTGCAACTCTTAATGACGGAAAGGCAAACAATGCCGCCGCTAAGGCTCTTGTCGCCGCCATCTCCGGCAATGTTGACAAGTGCGAGACCTGCAAGTATATCGTTGACCATAAGGAATACCTCGGAAAGAAGAGCGTTTGGATCTTCGGAGGAGACGGCTGGGCATACGATATCGGCTTCGGCGGACTCGATCATGTTCTCGCCTCCGGCGCGGATATCAATGTAATGGTATTTGATACCGAGGTTTACTCCAACACCGGCGGACAGGCCTCCAAGGCCTCCAATATTGGTCAGGTTGCTCAGTTTGCGGCAGCAGGTAAGGCTATCGCAAAGAAGAGCCTCGCCGAGATCGCAATGTCCTACGGATATGTTTATGTTGCACAGATCGCCATGGGCGCAGATATGAATCAGACCCTCAAGGCCATTGCTGAGGCTGAGGCATATCCGGGTCCGTCACTCGTTATCGGATACGCTCCCTGCGAGATGCATTCGATAAAGGGCGGCATGACCAACTGCCAGAACGAAATGAAGAAGGCAGTCGAGTGCGGCTATTGGAACCTCTTCCGTTACAATCCCGCAAACAAGGAAGCAGGCAAGAATCCCTTCACCATCGATTCCAAGCCCGCTACCGGAAGCTATCGCGACTTTATCATGAACGAGGCAAGATACTCTTCTCTTACCCGTTCCTTCCCGCAGCGTGCCGAGGCTCTCTTCAACGAGGCCGAGCAGCATGCCGTTGAGGTCAGAAAGCATCTTGAAAAGCTCGAGGAGCTCTACAAGGTTAACTGATAGGGAAGCGCTTCAGGCGTTTTACAGGCAAGGTGCCGTGCGAACAGCACGGCACCTTCGTTTACAGTAAGCAAATTTCGCCGACGGCCCTCTATCGGCTGTGCGGCTTATGTATTTTTCTGACAAAAAGGGAATACTTGCTTTATGACGGTAAGCATATGTCGACATATGTCGAATAATGAAGCAGAGGCCGAAATTACCGAATATTTATTTCCTTGTAACATTTTGTTAACATCAACCGATCAAAGCTGGGGTATAATCCTATCAGCATCAAAGCTCGGGCAAGCTCCCCTTGTCCGCATAAAATGTCATAGCGGCGGCGCCACTTGTGCACCGTCGAAAGGAGCAAATTATGGATAACAAAGACAATATCGGCAATATCAATGAGGGCTTTGACGAGATAAGCTCTGCCGATGAGAGTCCTGCAGATCAGCCTATTGAGGAGCTTTTTGCAACCGATACCGCTGAAAAGGCCGTGGAGACTCAGAATAACGAGGAGTCTGCCGAGCAGCCCGCAGAGGAGAGCAATGCCGCCTCCGAGCATCCCGTGGCAAGCTATACTCCCGAGGTGAATTACGGCTATGTGCCCAACGGTGCATATCGAAACAATTCTTCTAATATTCCGCAGCAGCAGGCGGTTTATATAGGAAAGCAGCCGAAGAACGGCGATGATAAAAAGAAGGGCTTCAGCGCCGTGGGACTTGTGGCGCTTATACTTGCGGTCGCGCTTATCAGTGCCGGCTCGGGCTTTCTCGGTGCGAGATTTGCCTACAGCAGAGAGGAAAGCGGCGGCATAAGCTCGGGCGTGGATTACGGTACACCCTCTGGCGGCTCCACCATTACGATCGATGATTCAACACTCACAAATGTTGTTGAGGCGGTTTATGCTAAGGCCTCGCCCTCTGTTGTGGGAATCAGAACCACTGTTGGTACCCACAGCTTCTTCTTCGGCAGCTCCGAAAGCTCGGGTGAGGGCACCGGCATTATATATTCGCAGGACGGATATATAATCACCTGCTATCATGTTATTGAAAATGTTTATTCGGATTCCATATCCTCCTCAAAGATTGAGGTTTTCCTCAACGGAGATCAGGAGAACGGAATTGAGGCTACGGTGGTCGGCTATAATAAGGCAACCGATATTGCCCTTTTGAAGATTGACCGTACGGGTCTTACTCCCGCCGAATTCGGAAGCAGCTCGGAGCTCAAGGTCGGTCAGTTTGCGGTGGCTATCGGAAACCCCGGCGGACTTCAGTTTATGAGCTCGGTCTCTTACGGAGTTATCAGCGGTCTTAACAGGACCGTCAGCATAGAGGGACTCGGCGAAATGTCGCTTATTCAGACCGATGCGGCGATAAATCCCGGCAACTCGGGAGGCGCCCTTGTCGACACCTCGGGAAAGGTCATTGCAGTTAATTCCTCTAAGTATGTAAACGAAAGCTATGAGGGCATGGGCTTTGCAATTCCGATCGACACTGTGCTTGAGATAATCGACGAGATCTTCGAAAACAAGGACGATCCGCAGCCCTATGTCGGCATTGAGTATTACACCAATGTAAC
>CAZDEI010000175.1:0-2891 GCA_964504325.1 uncultured Eubacteriales bacterium
GCCTTGATGTTGCGGTTGCAATGGGCGGCGGTGCATATTACATAACCATGCCGAAGATGTTCAAGGTCAATTTAACGGGAAGGCTTTGTCCCTTTGTGACCGCCAAGGATGTCAGCCTCGAAATACTGCGAATTTTGTCGGTTAAGGGCGGCGTCGGAGCGATTATCGAGTGGGGCGGTGAGGGTGTATCGACACTTTCAGTCCCCGAAAGAGCGACGATAACCAATATGGGAGCCGAGCTCGGTGCCACCGCCTCGATATTCCCGTCGGATGAGGTTACACGGGAATTCCTCAAGGCACAGGGCAGGGAGGAGGATTATATTCCTCTCGCAAGCGATCCCGATGCCGAGTATGACAGAATTATCGATATAGATCTGACCTCGCTTGTTCCGCTTGTGGCCTGTCCGCACAGCCCCGATAATGTTGTGACCGTTGAAAGCCTCAAGGGGCTGAAGGTGGATCAGGTCTGCATCGGCTCCTGCACAAATTCCTCTCTTTCGGATATGCTTAAGGTGGCTGCTATACTGAAGGGAAAGCATGTGGCTCCCGAGCTCAGCATGTCGGTATCCCCCGGCTCAAGGCAGGTGCTTGAAATGCTTACCGACTGCGGAGCGCTTACCGATATCATAGCCTCGGGTGCACGCCTGCTTGAGTGTGCCTGCGGCCCCTGCATCGGCATGGGCTTCTCCCCGAATTCGGGCGGTGTAAGCCTTCGTACCTTTAACAGAAATTTTGAGGGCAGAAGCGGAACAAAGGACGGAAAAATTTATCTCGTCTCTCCCGAAACGGCGGCAGCCTCGGCAATTGCGGGCGTGCTGACCGATCCGAGAGAGCTCGGCAGCCTGCCGACGATCACCCTTCCCGAGCACTTTAAGACCGATGATTCGGGTGTGATTCCGCCCTTAAGTGAAGAGGAGGCCGCCGCTGCAGAGGTGCTTCGCGGACCCAATATAAAGCCCTTCCCCGACTCACATCCGGTTACCGATTCAATGATCGCCGAGGTGGCGCTCAAGGTCGGTGACAATATCACGACCGATCACATAATGCCTGCGGGAGCGAAAATTCTTCCGTACCGCTCAAATATTCCGCATCTTTCCTCCTTCTGCTTTGCCGTTTGCGATGAGAGCTTTGCCGAAAGAGCCAAAAAGCTCGGTAAAAGCTTTATAATCGGCGGAGCCAACTACGGTCAGGGCTCGTCGAGGGAGCATGCTGCTCTTGTTCCGCTTTATTTGGGGGTAAGAGCTGTCATCGCCAAAGGCTTTGCCCGTATACATGCGGCCAACCTGATAAATGCGGGAATACTTCCGTTGACCTTTGAAAATCCTGAGGATTATGACAGAATAGCTCAGGGCGATAAGCTGTGTCTTGAGTCGGTCTTTGACGGAATGGACAGCGGCAGAATAATGCTTAAGGACGAAACCGCGGATATATCCGTGCCACTTACCTGCAGGTTGACCGACAGACAAAAGAAAATACTTAAGGCAGGAGGACTGCTTAAATATACCATAGAGGAGGGTAGTCATGAATAAAATCGAAATGAAAACTCCCCTTGTCGAGATGGACGGGGACGAGATGACGAGGATTCTTTGGAAAATGATCAAGGACGAGCTGCTGTGTCCCTTTGTCGATTTGAAGACCGAGTACTATGATCTCGGCCTTGAGGAGCGCGAGCGCACAAGGGATCAGGTTACGCTTGATTCCGCCTATGCCGCAAAGAAGTACGGCGTTGCGGTGAAGTGCGCTACCATAACTCCCAATAAGCAGCGAGTCGAGGAATACGGGCTTTCCGAAATGTGGAAGAGTCCGAACGGCACAATAAGAGCAATACTTGACGGCACTGTTTTCCGTGCGCCGATACTGATCGATTCGATAAAGCCTGCTGTCCGAAACTGGAAAAAGCCGATAACGATTGCCCGTCACGCCTACGGAGATGTCTATAAGGCGACCGAATACAGAGTCGAGGGTCCAGGTAAGGCAGAGCTTGTATTTACGGGTGAAAACGGCGAGAGCTTCCGTGAAACGATATATGACTTCGAGTGCGGAGGAGTAATTCAGGGACAGTATAATAAGGATTCTTCCATCAGCTCCTTTGCGCATTCCTGCTTCAAATATGCCATTGATACCAAGCAGGATCTTTGGTTTTCAACAAAGGATACCATTTCGAAAAGGTACGATCAGACCTTTAAGCTGATGTTTGAGGATATCTATAACACCTGCTATAAGGCGGATTTCGAAAGACTCGGCCTGACCTATTTTTATACCCTTATCGATGATGCCGTCGCCCGCGTGATAAGAAGCGAGGGCGGATACATTTGGGCCTGTAAAAACTACGACGGAGATGTCATGAGCGATATGGTATCGACCGCCTTCGGCTCGCTTGCAATGATGACCTCGGTGCTTGTTTCTCCCGACGGGAATTTCGAGTATGAGGCGGCACACGGCACCGTAACAAGGCATTATTACAGATATCTCAAGGGTGAGGAAACCTCAACAAACCCGATGGCAACCATATATGCCTGGTCGGGCGCTCTCAGAAAGAGAGGCGAGCTTGACGGACTGCCTGCTCTTTCCGATTTTGCGGATAAGCTTGAGGCAGCCTGCATCAAAACGCTTGAGGACGGAATAATGACCAAGGATCTTGCGGGTCTTGTGACGGAGGGTACCGAGGTGCGCTCGGTAAACACCGTGGAATTCATTTCCGAGATCAGAGCAAGACTCGAGCGCTCCTTGAACGCTTAATTTCGAAGCACCGGAATAATATAAGGCAACGGCAGCGGCTCGGAAGCCCTTTATGGGACCGAGTCGCTGCCGTTCGGCGTTGTTTTATTTATGATATCCGCTTCCCGAGATTATCGTATAAGCTCTGTATATCTGCTCCAGAAGCATTATTC
>CAZDEI010000176.1:0-2869 GCA_964504325.1 uncultured Eubacteriales bacterium
GCTCTCAAGCTCCTCATAAACGGCCTTGATTCCGATAAGCGCTCGGGTGTCGGGCTCTGAGGCAAAAAGACCGTGAACCGCCTCCGAATATATACCGTCCGCTTCCGACTCAAGCTCACTTACCCTTGCGATAAGCCGATTCAGCGGCTCCGGCTTTTTGAAGCCGTGAAGAGCGGAGACGGCCTCATACAGCGCCTCAACACAGCTGCCTACGGCGTCGGAAAGCCGAACGGCTCCGTCGGGAGCCGAGGTGATATGATACATGTAGATATCCAAGGTCACCTCATCAAGAGCATCGGTTATATCGTCTATCAGCTGCACAAGCCTTACAATATCCTCGCGATCTATAGGTGTGATAAATTCGTTCGACAGCTTGACAAGGAGCTCGCGCTGTGCCTTGTCGGCGCTGCGCTCAAGCTCATGCATTTTTTGCCTGTATGGCTCTATTCCGTTGATCTCAAGCCCGCAAAGCGTCTCCCTGAGCAGCCTTGCGGCCGAAACGCAATAGGACATCTGTGACACGATAAGCTCAAAGTAGCAGTTGCGCTTTTTTTGCATAAGAAATCCTCCCTTTAAGAGTGGCAGCTCGCGCAGCCTTATGAGAATACCGCAAGGAACAGCTCGGCTGTCATAAAGCCGAGAGCTCCGCAGCCCGGAAAGGTAAATACCCAGGCAAGAAGTAGCTCTCCGACAATGCTCCAGTTCACATTACGCAGTCCCCTTGCGGCACCGACACCCATGATAGAGGAAACTTTGGTGTGGGTTGTGCTGACCGGAATTCCCGTCAGTGAGGAAAAGAGCAGGCACAGGGTCGCCGAAAGATCTGCCGCAAAGCCCTGATAGGGCTTCAGCCTGACCATATCCATTCCGACTGATTTTATTATTCGGTAGCCGCCTATAGAGGTTCCGAGTCCCATAACCGCCGAGCAGAGCAGCATGAGCCAAACGGGGACGGAGAATTCCGCGGTAGCCGTGCTGCCTCTTGAAAAGGCGGACGCAAGCAGAAATACCGCTATGAATTTTTGACCGTCCTGAGCCCCGTGCATAAAGGCTGTGGCAGCACCGCCGGCTATTTGTGCCACCGAAAAGAATGCTCTTGCGCGCAGGCGGCTTATGCCCTTGAACACAAGCACCGTGAGCTTGGAGGAGGCAAAGCCGAGTGCGAAGCCGAGCAGCGTCGAAAGCAGCAGCCCGTAAATTACTTTTACCCATTCGGTCCCGTTTATACCGGAAAAGCCGCCCTGTATCGCGACCGCCGCACCCGAAAGACCTGCTATAAGAGCATGACTCTCGCTTGTGGGGATCCCGAAATACCAGGCGGCCGTGGCCCATATAACTATGGCGGACATTGCGGCACAAAGAGCAATAAGGGATGCTTGCGCATCCCCTCCGAAATCCACCATATTAAAAATTGTCATTGCAACCGAGGCGTTGAGTGAGGTCATCACGAGCACGCCCGCAAAATTAAATACCGCCGCCATTACAATTGCCTTGCGAGCTCCGAGCGCTCTTGTGGAAACGCAGGTCGCAATGGCATTTGGCGCGTCTGTCCAGCCGTTTACGAGTATTACTCCGAGTATAAGCAGTGTCGATACCGCAAGCATCGGGCTTGCGAAGAGCTGTGAGACAAATTCCGAAATGCTCACTCGAGGGTCAGCTCCGTTCTTAATATATATGCGGTCAGTCGTCCCGCAAATATATTATTCCCGAGGTTTTGTGTCTGTAAACACTCATTACAAGACCTATTGCCGCAACAACCGTGAGCAGTGAGGAGGTGCCGGCGCTGAAAAACGGAAGAGTAATGCCTATAACGGGCATCATGGAAAGATTCATGGCAATGTTTATAACGGTCTGTGCCGAAAGCATGCCGAAGACACCCGAGCAGATTATCAGGCCCGTTTTATCGGTGGTTCGGGAGCCGATCTTAAGTATTCGCACGCAAATGGCCGCGATAAGCAGAATAACGGCGGCACAGCCAATGAGGCCGAATTCCTCGCCGATGCTGCTGAAAATAAAATCGTTGTAGCCCTCGGGTATGCTGCCCGATTGGACAAGGCTGCCGTTAAATATTCCGCTGCCGAAGATGCCGCCGTTTGCAAGCGCCGCGCGGCCTCTCGACTGCTGCCATAAAACGCCGAGATAATCCTCCTCGGTGGGGAAGAGCATGGCGTAAATACGCGATTGCTGATCCTCGTTCATGATAAAGAAATAAACAATTGGAATTCCCACGGCAACGGCTCCGCCCGCCATGGCAAAATATCGGGTCTTAAGTCCTGCCGCGAACATCATCACAAGGAACATTATCGCAAAAACAAGAGCAGTACCGTCGTCACCCTGAAAGTGTATCAAAAGCACGGGAAGGGCGCCGTGAATACAGAGAAGAATGATGCTGCGGAGCTTGTTGATGCCGTCGCCTACCCTGTTCAAATGCATTGAAAAGCTGATGATAAAGGCTATTTTCAAAAACTCCGCCGGCTGTATTGAAAAGCCGCCGATAAGAAGCCAGGCCTTATCGTCTGTGCCTGCGGGCGCATAGCCGATTACAAAGGTGAGCAAAACGGGTATTACGAGAATGACCGCGATGGGCAGCCAAAGCTTAATTATGGATCTGTAATTGAAAAGAGAAATCACAACCGCAGCGGCAAGCCCGACCGTAAGGCCGAGAATATGCATGATAAACTGCCTCGCTCCGCCCATGACGAAATATGTCGAGGAGAGAACGGCCGCACTGCCGTACAGAGCTGCGGTAATACAGAGAATATAAAGCAGCTTGTCGCTTTCGCGCACATAGTCGGCAACGGTATGAAGAATTCGCTTCAGCACGGTGTGCTCCTCCCTTCGTGTCATATCGAGTATATAAATTATAAGG
>CAZDEI010000177.1:0-2842 GCA_964504325.1 uncultured Eubacteriales bacterium
CTGTACCGCAGAGGGAAACAGCTTGATCTCGCAAAGCGGCCAACGACGGGAAATAGTATTATATATATCCGCAAAGGCCGCACCCGACGGAGCGGTCACAACGGCTATTTTCAATGGGTATTTCGGCAAGGGTCTTTTTCTTTCCTGTGAAAAAATTCCCTCTGTTCTCAGCTTTTCCTTGAGCCTTTCCGCCTCAAGCGCCGCAGAGCCCACACCGTCCGCCTTGATACCGATAACTCTGAGCTGATACGCCCCGTCCCGCTCATAGAGCGTGACCGAGCCCTGACATACAACCGAAATGCCGTTTGAAAGCGGTAATTTTATATAAGGGAGTGTCGAAGCATAGCAAATGCATTTTAATGCCGCCGCTCCGTCCTTCAAGGTGAAATACACATGTCCGCTTGAGGGATTTTGCTTGAGATCGGTGATTTCCCCCGAAATGAAAACGCTTGAAAGACGGGGATCCTCCTCAAGCCGTGAGCGAACATATCTGTTAAGCTGCGAAACGGTCATGACAAGGCGATTCACGCTTTACCCTCCGCTCTTCTTGCCGCCAAAACGGCGATTCCCGCGGCATTGTCACGCGAGAGCTCGGGAGCTGCAAAGCTTATATTGTCAAGACGAGAGGCCACAACCTCTCTTATGACCGAATTTGAGGCAACTCCGCCCGAAAACACGAGCTCAAGCGCACCCTCTGTGCTTCTGACACGCTCTGCCATCCTGCAAAGGGTGTTTCCGAGCCCGACGAAAAACGAGCGTGCGACATCCTCGCCCGGCTCTCCCTCCGACAGATATTTTTCGTATCTGTTTTGAAAGCCCGAAAGAGAGCAGTCGGCGCCCTTAAGCGAGGGTGGAAAGCTCAGTCTCGCCGTGCCGCCCGCAGCCAATTCGTCAAGTGCTCTGCCCGAGGGAAAGGGCAGTCCCAGGAGCTTGCCGAGGCGATCGACCGCCTGACCCATTTTAAGATCAAGAGAGGCGGCCCTGAGAGCCACATTGAATACTCCGCTGACGGAGGGTGTGACCTTAAGCAGCTCTGTGGTTCCTCCCGAAATATGGAACACCAAAAACTCGGAATCAAACAAATCCGTACGACCCGAGGAGTAAAGTGCCGCGGCAATATGACCCTCCTGATGAGTAAATCGGTATACGGGTATGCCGAGGGCACTGCCGACAGCCTCCGCTGCGGCTATTCCTGCGAGAAAGCATGGCATATAGCTTCCATCTCTGCCGCAGGGACGGTCGGAAACACCGATCGCCGCAAGCTCAGAGCCGTAGCCTCGCGGCAGCTGTGAAAGCAGCTCGGGCAGCTGACGGGTGTGCTCGAAAACGGCATCGCTCTGCCGCAAGCCGAGGCTTCCCTGCTTTACGGGGAGCAGACGGCGTGACTGTATGAGCTCGCCGTTGTAAAGGCAAACCGAGGTGGTGTAATTGCTTGTATCGATACCGAGATAGCTTTTCATTACTGCTCGGCTATCGTCTCGGAGGTGTCGACCGAACGGGCAACGGCGCCGAGCACTCCGTTAAGATAGGCGGCGTCCTCGTCGGTTGCGTACTTTTTGCAGAGCTCGACAGCCTCGTTTATTGCAGCCGCCTCGGGCACATCCTCGGAATATTTCATTTCACATATTGCAAGTCTCAAAAGAGAAAGGGTAACCTTGGAAAGTCTTGAAATCGACCATCCGCCGCGAAGCCTTTCGGAAATGACCGAATCGATTTCCTCCATGCGGTCAAAAACCGTGCCGACGGTGCTGTCGACATATTCGTCGGCCTCCCAGCCGAGTGCCTCTCTTGCCGCGGCAATAAGCTCGGTAGGCTCCGAATTGTTGAGAGCTCCCTCGAAAATAATAATAAACGCCTGTTCTCTTGCTTTTCTTCTTGTCATCTTTATGCTCCAAACCGATGAATTTTATACGGTATTTATACATAATACATTATAATTCATATGCCTCGGAGTTTCAAGTGTTTTAAGACCCGGTGGGGAATAATATCGAACAAAGGGCTTGCCGAAGCGGCGTCGGCGAGTTATAATAAGCTTGCTAAGCAATATTAACCGACAATTGACAGGGAGAACCGATATGTCCGCCCAATTCAAAAAAGCACTTTTCGGCTTTAACCGAAACGAGGTCGCCGAATTTATAAACGATATGCTTTGGAAAAGCAACGCTCTTGAGAGCGAGCTGAAGGCAGCAAAAGAAGCGTCGCAAAGCAAGGAGGCCGAGCTGCTCAACCGAATCGAGGAGCTTGAGAGCGAGCTGTCTTCGGTGAAGAGCACCGCAGCACGGCTTGAAGAGGAAAACCGCAAGCTCGGTGCCGAGCTTGATGAATTCAAGCATAATGAGGCTAAGCTGCGCGAGGTCGGAAACGCCATGGGCAAGCTTTACCTCGTTTCGCGAATGAATGCCGAGCAGCTTGCCCGATCGGCGGAGCAAAGCCGTGCGGCACTCGAAAAGGAGCTGAAAAAGCAGCTTGCAAGCGCCGTAGGCACCGCACAGCGGCTGACCGAGCTTTCCGCAAGCGTTTCGGACTCCTCCCGTGAATGTGCCCGAGAGGCCGACGAGGTTGTCGATTCCATTGATGAAACCAAACGAATCATAAACAGAAGCCTTGAAGAGCTTCGCAGCTCAAGCAACGAGCTTGACCGCCTCGGAACGGCAGCGCGACTGAGCCTGAAGACAGAGGCCTCCTCAAGCGCAGAATGATATATTCTCCCACAAAAAATCAGACCGTAACGGAAAATGATGAGGTGCCGTAACGAAGGTTTTGAAAATAAGTTGTAAAGACAATCGTTACGGTATATTGCAGAAAAATCTAAAAATATGAATTTGGAGGAAACTGCAATGAA
>CAZDEI010000178.1:0-2809 GCA_964504325.1 uncultured Eubacteriales bacterium
TACCCTCTCATCGCAGGAAAAAAGCAGCTGAACCGCGGCGGTGCTGTTTTTGGCAGACGGCACCGTAGCGGTCTTGGGCATTTCGTTTATCATTTCGGTATTGAACAGGTGCTTCAGGCCCACCGTAAGCTTATAGGTTTCAGGTAGAATTGCGTAGTTGATTTTCATGTCCGTAACCCCCGACATTGATTTGCTGTTTTTTTGAATTATAGCATTGAGGTCGGCGACCGTCAAGCCCTGTCGGACGAGCGGGAAAAGTATTTTCACAGCCTCTTATGAGCACCTGAGCAAACAAAAAAGCACCGTGACGGTCGGTGCCGACGCGGTGCTTAAATCAAATATCAGTTTTTCTTATCGGCTCTTTTTTTGCCTGCGACAATGAGCATTGCAGCAGCCGCACCGAAGGAGGTTAGCAGAAGCATCGCCCAAAGCAGAGGCCTTGCACTGTCACCCGTCTTGGGAACGGACTGATCAGTCGAGCCGATATCGGCAAGCTCCGCTCCGCAGATCAAGCATACACGCTTTCCGTTAACGGTGGTGGGGCTGTGCTTTCCGTAGCCGTCCTTATCGGCGTTGTCCGTCACACCGCACAGGGGAGTCTCACATTCGTGCCAATGACAGGCTTCGCTTGAGCTCCATTCCTCGCTCCAGGAATGCTCATGAACGGTTACGGCGCGAAATACCTCAGTGCCTTCAACCGAAAGAACACCCTCGGTCATGAGCGCATCGCTCCATTCGCCCGTATAAATAAGCTCTCCGTCGGTGTCGTACAGGTTAAAGCTGCCGGGCACCGATCAGCATGTTATGCTCATGACGGTTCCGCTTTTGTCGAAAAACGGTGATTTTTACGGAATATGCGGCTTCGAGCTTAATGAGGGTTATTTCAAGCAGATATTTGCACAGCCCTCTGAGCTTGACAGAGCAATTTTCTGTATTTCAAAGAGCAGTGAGGAGGAGCTTTTGTCGGAATCCACAACACTCAGTGCCGGTGTTTTGAATAAATACTATTTAGAGCCGCACGACAGCTTTGAGCTCAGGGAATTCGGCAGCGGACTTACCGAATATCGCGGCAAAAGCGAGGCTTATATCGGCATAATACGGGAAATACGCATATGCCCGAGCACCTGCACCTCGGCAATCAGCGTGCTGATTCCGAAATCCGATTACGAGAGCATGCTCTCGTCCGATTTGCTGCGAATTATTCTTTTGGTAATAATATTCTCGCTTGCTCTTATCGGTCTGTCGATGTTCTTTGCAAGACGGTTTTTGCGGCCTGTCAAAATCGCTTTGGACAGCATTCGAAGAAAGGAATATTCTCAGGCTGCGGCATTTCCCGCCAAAATTACGGATCTCTTCGCCTATCTTGCCTAGCAGGACAGAATAACCGAGGAGGAATTCGACAGACTTCGACGCGAAAAGGCCGATGCGGTAAGCGCCGCGGATGAGCTGCAAAGCAAATTCGACGAAACCGTAAAGCAGAATGAGCGGCTTGCCTATTCGCGCAAGGATGAGATAGATCACTACGACTACGAAAACTTTAAAAACGGCTTGAAAATGCTGACGGGAAAGGAACGCGAGGTGCTTGCCTGCTATATGCGCGGAAGCTCGGTAAAGGAAATTATTTCCCATATGGGGCTTCAGGAATCCACGGTTCGCTTTCATAACAAAAACATTTACTCAAAATTGAGTGTGCATTCACTGAAGCAGCTGCTGAGATACGCCGCCGTATTGAGTCAGGAGGAGCCCGACATTCTCTCACCGAAAAGGTAAAAAAACCCTTGCCGCCGTACGACCTGCAGAGCCGTTATACATCAAAGCAGAAAGAAGTCTCACCCGAAAGCGGTCTTCCTCGCTTAAGGAAGACCGCTTTGTAATAAGTCTCGGCGCCCGATAAGCTGTCTTGCAAATTATAATGTGCGTCCGGCACACAGGAGGGGAGACACGGTGGCTTACATGAGGGATGAAAAAGCCCACAGGCTTTTCACCTGCGGTCAGCATAAAGCATTCGCTTTCACATTGTCATTTGCGGCGTATCATCATTTGGATTTTGTTCTTCCGCAATTGAAATACTGATATCAATAAAAAAAGCCTCCCTTGTGTAAAGGGAGGTAGCACGGCAAGGCCGTGACGGAGGGAATTTGTCTCGGCGCTGTCGCACCTATCGCCTCGCTTACGCTCGTTGCCGCGTCGGCGAAAACAGTACTCCGTACTGTTTTCTTCCGCTGTCGCTCCCTCCTTGTTCGAATCCCTCCAAACGGAAAAACCGCCCACACAAAAATGTGTGAACGTTTTTTTGTCAACAGGTTGCGGAAGAGATGCCGATAGTTGCCGTCTGCAATCGCAAATGTCCAATTTCTTGCAATAGAATATTCATTTATTATTTTCCTTAGCAGTGTTGATAGAAGAAATTAAAATTCTTTTTATTTCCAAGCAATCATCAAGTAAAGAAGTGCTCATTTTACTGTCAATATAGTCAGCTATATAAAGTAGTTTTATCCAATACTCCGTTTCGGCGGTTTCTTTTAATGCAATATGCATTTTAGAAATAAAATCTGTTTTGCTTTGACCGTAATTTGCTTCATTTATATTTGCACCTATACTTGTGCCACTGCGGATAATTTGCTTTGAAATAATCGTTTCCTTTTTACTCTTAATTAAGTGCTGATGTAATTTTATTATCCTTGCTGCAAAAGCAATAGATTTATCAATGAGTAAATACTCTTTCATTAAAACACCACCTTTAATTATAACAGAAACCGTAAACCAAATCAATTATTCATTATTCATCAGCGAAGCGACTTCATTATTC
>CAZDEI010000179.1:0-2782 GCA_964504325.1 uncultured Eubacteriales bacterium
TACCGAGGGAGTAGCAAGACAGTCTTCAAATATCCGAAAACGAGAGTCAAAAAAATTCAACTCTCGTATACATATTTATATTATTTAATTTTACACCATATTCGGGAAAAGCACAAGAATGTGTTATTCGATGTCGCCGCTTGACTGAGTTGCAGCATCGGCCTCGGAAAAATCGGTACCGTTTACGCTTATGTAAACGATTTGACTGCGCTCGAGCTTCTGCATTCCGAGCTCCTTGGCACCCTCCTCGACCGTATCGTAATTCATAAGAGCCTGCAGGCTGCACTCAAGCCTGATTATTTCACTGTCAAGCTTTGAGATCGACTTGTTCTGCTTGACTATCTTTACGTCGACACGGCTGATTTCGGCAAAGAAAAAAATATTTGCCACCACTGCAATAAGCAGAACACCGACTATAAGGATTCTGCCGATAAGATTCCTTCTTTCGGCCGCTTTTCTTTCTGCCTTAACCCTTTCCTCGGTGAGCCTTCGGGGATATTTGATAACGGGGACATCATCCTTCTGCGGCTTGGGTGCGAACATATCGAAATCATAGGCCACATTATTCTGATAAAGATTCAATGTCTCCATTTTTACTCTCCTTACTTAATCCTTTTTACCGACCTCAGCTTTGCACTGCGTGCTCGGGGATTGGCCTTAAGCTCGTCCTCTCCGGCAACAACCGGCTTTCTTGTTACAAGCTCGCCCTCGGGTGTTCTTCCGCAAACACAGACCGGGATATCGGGCGGACATACACAGCCCTTGCAAAGCTCCGCAAAGGTTCTTTTTACTATTCTGTCTTCAAGTGAATGAAAGGTTATAACGCTTAAAATACCGCCTGTCTTTAAGCTTTCGAAGGCTCCGCGGAGGGCGGGCTCAAGGCTGTCAAGCTCACCGTTTACGGCGATTCTCAGTGCCTGAAAGCACTTCCTCGCTGGATGCCCGTCCCGTCTTGCTGCGGCAGGCACCGCCGAAGCGATAATATCGGCAAGCTGAAGGGTGGTCTCTATTCTCTTGCTCTCTCGGGCGCATACTACTGCATTTGCAATGCGGTACGAAAATCTTTCCTCACCGAAGCGTTCGAAAATATCGGTCAGCTCCTGCACCGTGAGCGTATTTACAAGCTCGGCGGCCGACACGCCGCTTTGACTCATTCTCATATCAAGTGGTGCGTCCTTATGATACGAAAAGCCTCTGCTTC
The DNA here is from genome assembly GCA_964504325.1 of uncultured Eubacteriales bacterium. Taxonomy (GTDB): domain Bacteria; phylum Bacillota; class Clostridia; order Oscillospirales; family Acutalibacteraceae; genus RGIG7384. Next base: position 1,202 of record CAZDEI010000179.1, read on the forward strand.
CCTCATCGAGCTGATGAGAAGAAACACCGAGATCCATTAGAATTCCGTTTACCTTGCCCACCCCGAGCTCATCGAGAATTTCGGGAATATGTGAAAACTCAGCTTGCACCACCGTTGCGTTGTACTGCTTAAGCCTTTCGGTCGCAACGAGAACCGCATCGGGATCGCGATCAATACCGATAAGGCGTCCTCCCGTCAGGCGCTTTGCTATTTCCGTGGAATGCCCCGCACCGCCGACGGTGCCGTCAACATAAATTCCGTTCGGATCTATATCAAGTGAAGCAACGGTCTCATGTAAGAGAACAGGCAAATGCACAAATTCCATTTTGACCGCTCCTTAAAATTCAAGCTCGGCGACAAGCTCACCGATGGATTCGGGTGTATACTCCTCGCTTTCGGCAGCCCAAAGCTCGTTATTCCAAAGCTCAAGATGAGTCGACATTCCCAAAATGCTGATCTCGCCCTTAAGCTCCGCATAATCCCTGAGACCTGCGGGAAGCAGAACTCTTCCCTGCCCGTCACAGTCAAGACAGGCTGCGCCTGCGTAAAGAAATCGGCGGACCTTGCCGGCCTTCATGGTCGGAAGCTCACGAAGCTTTTCGTCGAGCCGTGCCCATTCCTCAGCCGAATACACGCAGAGACAGCGCTTGCCCTCGATTCCTCGGCAAAGCATAAAGCTGTTTCCGAGCTCCTCGCGAAGCTTTGCGGGAATAAACACTCTTCCCTTTGAGTCGACATTATGTCTGTACTCGCCGTAAAGCATTTATCCGCACCCCTCTCCACAATCAGCCACTTTAATGGTATAATGCACCACATTCCACCACTTTTAATGTAATAATAAACCACTCACCGTTAAAAATCAAGTGTTATTTTATTGTTCACCTCACATTTTTTCTTTCATTGTGTCCGAACACCTTAAAATGTACAATATCTTGTATATAGGGAGCTTTATTAAAAATCACATTTAAAACAGTCCGGTTTTACCCATCTCGGCGTGCATGTGCAGCGAAAGCTGTCGGCACCGTGTCTGAGCATAAAATAAGAATCAATCCCAATGACCAATTCGTTTTATTAAATCAAAACGATTATTCATTATTCATCAGTGAAGCAACTTCATTATTCATTATCAGATACCCAAAAAAAGCCTCCCTTGTGTAAAGGGAGGTGGCACGGCAAGGCCGTGACGGAGGGATTGTAATGAAGCTTAATCATGTCGCGAACAGTCTTTTTTACTATACAGTTTTCCTGCCTTACTTCTTCAGTATTCACTATTACTTATTACCTTAAAAAGCCTTCCCGAGCTTCCTCTGAGAAGGCTTTTGGTGCGCCCGAAGGGATTTTGTATCGGCGCTGTCGCACCTATCGCCTCGCTTACGCTCGTTGCCGCGTCGGCGAAAACAGTACACCGTACTGTTTTCTTCCGCTGTCGCTCCCTCCTTGTTCGAATCCCTTTACGGATTTTTATAAACAAAAAAAGAGAACCAATCTCAAAGATTGATTCTCTCATTTGGCGCGCTTGAAGGGATTTTGTCTCGGCGCTGTCGCACCTATCGCCTCGCTTACGCTCGTTGCCGCGTCGGC
>CAZDEI010000180.1:0-2778 GCA_964504325.1 uncultured Eubacteriales bacterium
ATGTCGAGTATTCTCGCAGCCTCCTCAACGCGGCGACGGATCTCCTCCTTCGGAGTCTTGCGGAGCTTAAGGCCGAATGCCATATTGTCATAAACGGTCATGTGCGGATAAAGAGCATAGTTCTGGAAAACCATCGCTATATCTCTGTTCTTGGGGGCGATATCGTTTACGAGCTTGTCGCCGATGTAAAGCTCACCCTCGGTTATCTCCTCGAGTCCAGCGATCATACGGAGAGTTGTTGACTTTCCGCAGCCGGAGGGACCGACGAGAATAATGAATTCCTTGTCCTTGATTTCAAGACAAAAATCCTTAACGGCCTCAACGCCGCCGGGATATCTTTTGTAGATGTGCTGTAATGACAGACTTGCCATGCTGTGTTTCCTCCATAATAGCTGAATTTACATTATGAATTATACCACCTTGAGGTGCATTTTACCATAGTACAAATCATCAATCATTATTTTTTTTTCTGTGTATTTTGCATACACGCAAGCCTTTCTTTGTCGGTATCCACGATTTTTACGGTGTTTTCAACAGGCTATTTGTTATATGTATACAAGCCTCAGTTGTAAGCTCGCCGCACTAAAAAAGGTTTACCCCCGCCGCGGAAAGAGCCTCTCTAACCTCGTCGGGCCATACGGAGGACTGTACCTCTCCTATGTGCATTTTTTCGAGCAGCAGCATGCAAATCCTCGATTGACCTATGCCTCCGCCTATCGTTAGCGGCAGCCTGCCGGAGGCCACTCCTCGATGGTATTCGTATTTCATTCTGTCAAGACAGTCGGCCTCCTTAAGCTGTCTCTCAAGCGCCTCGGCATCCACGCGTATGCCCATTGAGGATATCTCTATCGGCATTTCGAGCACATCATCCCAGAAGAGTATATCTCCGTTGAGCTCCCAGTCGTCATAGTCGGGCGCTCTGCCGTCATGCCGCGTGCCGTCTGCAAGTCTGCAGCCTATCTGCATAACAAAAACGGTGCGATGCTTTTTCACGACCTCGAATTCCCTCTGCTTGGGTGTGAGCTCGGGATACTGCTGCTCAAGCTCTCTGCTTGTTACGAAATATACATTCCTTTCGATATCGCACTTCAGCTCGGGATGGCCCTCTCTGAGCCTTTCCTTGGTTGCCGCAACGGCGCCTACGATTTTTCTCACGGTGTCCTTTAAGTATTCCGTGCTGCGCTGCTCTGCGGTGATTACCTTTTCCCAATCCCACTGATCGACATAAACCGAATGCAGATTGTCCATATCGTCATCGCGCCTTATTGCGCTCATATCGGTGTAAAGACCCTCGTTCGGCTTGAAGCCGTAGGTGGAAAGTGCAACCCTTTTCCATTTTGCGAGCGACTGCACCACCTCAACCACCTGTCCGCTTTCCTTTATGTCGAATTCGACCTTTCTTTCCACGCCGTTCAGGTCGTCATTGACGCCCTTGCCCTTTTCAACAAAAAGAGGCGCGCTGATTCTTTCGAGACCGAGTGCCGATTTCAATTCATTCTGAAAGCAGTCCTTTACGAATTTTACGGCCTTCTGCGTTTCCCTCAGGGAAAGCGCCGAGCGGTATCCGTCCTTGATTATAAGTCCCTTCATATTCCCGTCTCCTTATCAAAATTCAATATTATACCACTGTCCTCGACAAGGCTCCTTGGCCCGAAAAGCAAAAAAGCCGTCGCCGCTAAGAGACCCCGTAAGGGTCTATAGGGCGAACGGCCTTGCCGTACACGGTACCACCTATTTTACGCCGATCGGAGCGGCATATCTCATCAGCCTTCCGCCGAGGAAAGGCCTGCGGCTTAACGCGCCGTACACGGTGTGCCTACTCACGGGTGCTTTCGGCAGCACGCTCCGAAGTGTTATTCACTCGGGCGCAGACACGGAGCTCACAGCAAGCACTCCGCTCTCTGAGGACGCCTTCCCAAGCTACTTCTCTTCATCACAGCTTTTTTCAGTATATTCGGTAATTTCACAACCGAGTCCGATTCAATAAAGGCATTATAAGTCCTTACCGCTCGGTTTGTCAATATTTTTTTCAAGTCTGATCAGCAGCACCGAAATATCGGCAGGGCTTACCCCCGATATTCGCGAAGCCTGACCTATATTGAGCGGCCGAATTTTCGAAAGCTTTTCAATCGCCTCAAGCCTTAAGCCGCCGACCTCGGAGTAATCAAGCTCGGGCGGTATTCTTTTTTTCTCAAGGCGCTTTGCTTCGGCAATCTTTTTAAGCTGACGGCTGATATATCCGCTGTATTTGATTTCGGTTTCGACCTTTTCCGCCACCGCCTCGGGAATGAATTCTCTTTCACGGTCAAAGGGAGCAAGCTCTGCATAGCCTATCTGCGGCCTGCGTATCAAATCGGCAAGCCTTACCCCCGTGGTGACCGGTGCGGTGCCCTTTGAGACAAGAAACGCGTTCAAGGCCTCACCGGGAGAAATAAAGGTAGCCTCAAGCCTTTCTATTTCAGCCTTCTTCAATGCGAGTCGCTCGTTAAAGGTATTCCAGACCTCATCGCTTATCAGTCCGTTTTCCCGACCGATCGGCATCAGTCTTTCGTCGGCATTGTCCTGCCTGAGAACCAAACGGTATTCACTGCGCGAGGTCATCATTCGATAGGGATCGGTGCAGCCCTTGGTGACGAGATCGTCAATGAGCGTGCCTATATAGGAGCTTTCCCGCGAAAGCAGCATCGGCTCCCTGCCGAGCACCCTGCGTGCCGCGTTGATTCCGGCAACAAGACCCTGAGCTGCCGCCTCCTCATAGCCGGAGGAGCCGTTGAACTG
>CAZDEI010000181.1:0-2778 GCA_964504325.1 uncultured Eubacteriales bacterium
GGTGAGGGAAAAGGGCATAGCGCTGAAATATGGTGTTCACCTGACGCTTGTGCGCGGGAATTCCGTTGATCCTTTTTCCGTCAAAAAAAACATCTCCGCTGTCTGGCTCAAGAAAACCGGCAATGATCCTAAGAGTAGTGGTCTTGCCGCAGCCTGACGGTCCGAGCAGAGTAACAAACTCCTTGTCACGGATACAGAGACTTACGTCGTCGAGAACGGTCTCGCCGTCAAATGAAACGGAAATGTTTTTTAAATCTATAATATTGCTCATTTAAGCATCCCCCTTTGCGGACAAAAGCGCCGCCAAAGCTAAAAAGCTCTGCACGATACCCGCATTATCTCCACAAAAGGCCCTCCGCAAAGGGTTTTTCATAACATTCACAGTGATGTTACGGCCGCAATGCTTGATAACGCTTATTCAATACAGATGCAAAAATCGACAAATAATATAATATTTGAATATTGAGGAAATGTCAAGATGTAAATCCCCCCGAAGGGGGAAATATTTGAGCTTGCGGCGATATTCGGCCGAATAGAGGTGGAAATAAGCGTGGCGGCTGCCCGACAGCTGAAAATGTTTACAATTTAAGTGGACGATTAGGCGCATTACGGTGTTGCGATTGCGAACGGTTTGTGATAAAATAAATAAGAATGTCATAAAGGAGGACGGTATGCGGATAATTGGTATTGACCCCGGCTATGCGATAGTCGGATACGGAATAGTCGACTATGCGGGCAACAGGTTCAAAACCGTCGCCTACGGAGCGGTGCTGACCGAGGCTAAAACCGAATTCACCTCACGACTCGATAAGATATATACCGAGCTTACCGAGCTTATTGAAAAATACAGACCCGAGGCCATGTCCATCGAAAAGCTTTATTTCAATACAAACACCACCACGGCAATAGATGTCGCACAGGCGAGGGGCGTGATCCTGCTTTCGGCGCGAAGGGCGGGAATTCCCGTTTACGAATATACGCCGCTGCAGGTTAAGCAAGCCGTGACCGGCTACGGCAGGGCCGAAAAGAAGCAGATAATGGAAATGACAAGAATGCTTTTGGGACTCGATAAGGTGCCTAAGCCCGACGATACCGCCGATGCGCTTGCCTTGTCGATATGTCATGCACATACAAACGGCTCACCGATAGGTGGGATTCTTCAGGGAGGAAAAATATGATTTATTCTTTGAAAGGCCGTATTGTCACCGTATCGCAGTCCTTTTTCGTTATAGAATGCGGCGGAGTTGGATATAAATGCACGGCACCTCTAAGCACACTCTCCGCGCTTCCCGCAAGGGGTGAGGAGGCCTTCGTTTACACTCATATGAATGTCCGTGAGGATGCGGTTGAGCTTTTCGGCTTTGCGACCGAGGCGGAGACCGATTGCTTCAGGCTGATAACCTCTGTCAGCGGAGTCGGCCCGAGAATCGGAATTGCGCTTCTTTCGGAGCTTCCTCCCGACAGGCTGCTGCTCTCTGTGGCCTCGGGAGATCACAAGACACTCACCCGCGCCTCGGGAGTCGGCGCGAAGCTTGCACAGAGAATTGTTTTGGAGCTTAAGGACAAGGTCGGCTCGCTGTCGGCCTCGTCCGAGGCGATAGCTGCCGGCAACGCGGTTGCGGCGACCGGCACTGCAGAGGCGGTAAGTGCACTCGTTACCCTCGGCTTTTCTCAGTCGGATGCCGCTCTTGCGGTTGGCAGACTTGAGCCCTCTCTGCCTGTGGAGGCGCTTATAAAGCAGGCACTTAACATACTTTCCGGAGCTGTCAGATAATGGAAGATTTTGATTTCGAAAACAGAATAGTTACCCCTGCGGCAATAGGCGATGAGGCCGATGCCGAGCTTTCCCTGCGTCCGAAGGCCTTGGAGGATTATATCGGTCAGGATAAGGCAAAGGAAAATCTTTCGGTCTATATCAAGGCCGCAAGAAAGCGTCGAGAGCCGCTTGATCACTGCCTGCTTTACGGCCCTCCGGGTCTCGGAAAAACGACCCTCGCCGGAATAATCGCCAACGAAATGGGCGTTAATATCCGTGTTACCTCGGGACCTGCGATAGAAAAGCAGGGCGACCTTGTTGCTCTGCTTACTAATCTCAACGAGGGGGATGTTCTCTTTATCGATGAGATACACAGAATATCGAGAAATGTCGAAGAGGTGCTTTATCCCGCTATGGAGGATTTTGCACTTGATATAATAATCGGCAAGGGCCCCTCGGCAAGGAGCATTCGGCTTGATCTTAAAAAATTCACGCTTGTCGGCGCCACAACGCGCTCGGGTCTGCTTTCGGCTCCTTTGCGTGACCGCTTCGGAGTGCTGCTCAGGCTTGAGCTTTACACTCCCGAGCAGCTTGCCGATATAGTAATGCGCTCGGCAGGTATTCTCGGCATAGGAATAGACCGCGAGGGCGCGGTTGAAATTTCCTCACGCTCAAGGGGAACACCGCGAATCGCGAACCGCCTTTTGAAGCGCGTGCGTGATATAGCCGAGGTTGAATACGACGGAGAAATCACGCTTGCCGTGGCACAGAAGGCGCTTGATCGCTTCGAAATAGATGAGCTCGGACTTGACGATTTCGACCGCAGAATGCTGAGAACCGTGATAGAGCTTTTCGGCGGCGGCCCCGTCGGACTCGATACACTTTCCGCCGCGGTCGGTGAGGATGCCACTACCATTGAGGATGTTTACGAGCCGTATTTGATGCAAATAGGCTTCCTTACGAGGACCGCGCGAGGCAGATGCGCGACACGGCTTGCGTATGAGCATCTCGGTATCCCGTTT
>CAZDEI010000182.1:0-2771 GCA_964504325.1 uncultured Eubacteriales bacterium
GTTGAGAGGGCGTTTGACGAGGCTCTCTCGTCAACCTCACCGGCGAGGCTGAGCTTCGCACTTTCCGCTACCGGCTCAATTTTGACGGGACTCGGCACCGAAAGAGGTGAGGAGCAGGGCGGCGGAAGCGTTTATCTTACAATTGACAGAGATATTCAAGAGCTGACCGAGCAGGTAATGAGCGGCACCGAAAGAGGCTGTGCCATGGTGCTCGAGGCGGAGACGGGCAAGCTGCGCGCCATGTGCAGTCGTCCCTGCTTCACGGGCGGAGCAGAGTCGGAGCTTTTGAATGACGGCTCGGCTCCTCTCCTCAACCGCGCCCTTTCACGCTACAGCGTCGGCTCGGTTTTCAAGCTCTGCGTTGCAATGGCCGCAATCGAGCTCGGAATCGAGCCGAGCACCGAATTTGAATGCTGTGGTGAATATGTGACCGTCTCCGGAAGGAGCTTTGCCTGCCACGAAAGATCGGGGCACGGCATGCTTGACATGAAAGCGGCCTTTGCCGAATCCTGTAATGTGTATTTTTACAATCTTGCCGCCGCCGTGGGCAAGGAAAGGCTGCTTGAGGCGGCCAAGCGCTGCGGCTTTACCGCGGGGCTTGAGCTTGACAGCTGCCTTACCGTGCCCTCGGGGCGCCTTCCCGATATAAGCGAGCTTTCGTCCGAGGCGGCTCTTTGCAATTTTTCCATAGGACAGGGTGAAATATCCCTTACACCTCTTGCGGTCGCAAGCTTTTATTCTGCGGCCGTCAATCGGGGAAGCTATATAACACCTCGCCTTGTGGAGGCGGTGGAAAAGGACGGAGCAGGGCTCGAATATTCCAAAAGCGGTGGTACGGTAAACAGGGTGACCGACACCGAAACGGCCGCCGTGCTGAGGGAGCTTCTCGAATATGCCATGACACACGGAACGGGCGTAAGAGCTCGCCCCGAGAGCGCAGAGTTGCTTGCGGGCGGCAAGACCGCAACCGCTCAAACAGGTCGACGGGACGGCGAGCGCAGTATACTTGACGGATGGTACTGCGGCTTTGTCGAGCTGTACGGGAAAAGGTATGTCATCTGTGTCGTCTGCGAGGATGTCAGCTCGGGTGCCTCCGACTGCGCTCCGCTTTTTTCGAAAATTGCCGACGGATTATGCGATATCCTGTCAAAATAGAGGGAAACGGAGCACCGCTTTGCGATTGACAAAATAACCTGTCGATACTATAATATAAATTAGATTATTATGACTGCCGCGCAGCAGCCCTGCTTTGCCTGTCGCGGCTCGGAAATTGGAGCAGCAGCTATGAAATGGACCTCGTTGAACGATCTTCGTGAAAAATATCTTTCCTTTTTTGAGAGCAAGGGACATCTTCGTCTCGGCAGCTTTCCCCTTGTGCCGAAAAACGACAATTCTCTTCTGCTTATAAATTCGGGAATGGCACCCATGAAAAAGTATTTCACGGGTGAAATAACTCCTCCCTCCAAAAGGGTGACCACCTGTCAGAAATGTATCAGGACTCCCGACCTCGAAAGGGTCGGCAAAACGGCACGCCACGGAACCTATTTTGAAATGCTCGGAAACTTTTCCTTCGGCGACTATTTTAAAAACGAGGCAATTCCGTGGGCATGGGAATTTCTCACCGAGGTGCTTGAAATTCCCGCTGACAGGCTTTGGCCCTCCGTTTACGAAAGCGACGATGAGGCATATGCGATTTGGCGCGATGTCATAGGTGTTCCCGAGGCTCATATAGTCCGTCTCGGCAAGGCCGATAATTTCTGGGAGCACGGCTCGGGTCCCTGCGGTCCCTGCTCGGAGATATATTTCGATCGCGGCGAAAAATACGGCTGCGGCTCGCCCGACTGCAAGCCCGGCTGTGACTGCGACAGATATATGGAAATCTGGAACAATGTTTTTTCTCAGTTTAATAATATGGGAGACGGTACATATACCGAGCTGACGCATAAAAATATCGATACCGGAATGGGCCTTGAGAGACTTGCCTGCGTCATGCAGGATGTAGACAATATGTTCGAGGTCGATACAATAAAGAATATCATCGAAAGAGTCTGCAGTGTCTCGGGCAAGTCCTACGGTGCCGATCATGACGACGATGTTTCCATAAGAGTCATCACCGACCATGTCCGCGGAGCAACCTTCATGATATGCGACGGCGTAATTCCTTCAAACGAGGGCAGAGGCTATGTGCTCAGGCGCCTGCTCAGAAGAGCCGCGCGTCACGGCCGCCTGCTCGGAATAAAGGAAAGCTTCCTCAACGAGATCTGCGATGCCGTCATAAACGAAAACAGAAACGCTTATCCCGAGCTTATCGAAAAGCGTGAGCTTATCGAAAAGATAATCGGTGTCGAGGAGGAAAACTTCGGAAAAACGATTGATAAGGGCCTGAAAATGCTTGCGGATATGATAGCAAGCGGTACGGCCACCGTATCGGGTGACGATGCATTCAGGCTTTACGATACCTACGGCTTCCCCTTCGATCTCACAAGAGACATTCTTGAGGAAAAGGGAATTACGGTTGACGAGGCTCGCTTTAATGAGCTTATGAAGGAGCAGAGGGAGCTTGCCCGCAGCTCGAGAAAGGCCGCCGATGCCGAGTCCTGGAAAAGCGAGGGCAATGCCTTTGCAGAGTTCGTCGCGACCGAATTCGTCGGATACACCGATGACTCCTGCGAGGCTGTCGTGCTTGCACTTGCCTGCAACGGAGAAAGAGCCGCAGCGGCACAGGCCGGCGACAGCATAAGCCTTGTGCTTGATAGAACTCCCTTCTACGC
>CAZDEI010000183.1:0-2759 GCA_964504325.1 uncultured Eubacteriales bacterium
GGAGACAGAGAGACGGCCGTAGCAGCCGTGCTTCAAAGCGTTAGAAAAGAGATAAACAGAAACGGAGACGACCGATGACGGGTCTGATACTTGTGGATAAGCCGTCGGGAATAAGCTCGTTCGGAGCCGTTTCCGCGATAAGAAATATTTATTCGGAAAAGCGTGCAGGTCATACCGGCACGCTTGATCCGCTTGCAACGGGAGTGCTTCCCGTGCTGCTCGGAAGGGCAACAAGGCTTTCGGGATTTGTTATGGAGCGTGATAAATCCTACACCGCAGGAATTCGTCTCGGACTCACCACCGATACTCTTGACATAACCGGCACGGTTACCGATGAGTGTGCTGTCTCGGTGTCTGATGAGGAGCTGAGGTGTGCGGTAGAGAGCTTTTTGGGAGAATATATGCAGCTTCCCCCAATGTATTCGGCCTTGAAGGTCGGAGGTAAAAAGCTGTACGAGCTCGCCCGTAAGGGGGTTGAGACCGAGCGTGCCGCGAGGCCGGTAAGAATAGAGGCTGCTCGGATTCTTTCAAGAAGCGGAAACGATTTCACCCTGGAGGTTCGCTGTTCAAAGGGAACCTACATAAGAAGTCTTGCCGACGATATCGGAAAAAAGCTCGGCTGCGGCGCAGTTATGACCTCGCTCAGGCGTACCGAGACGGCAGGCTTTGATATCGCCGACTGTCATACACTCGAGCAGCTTCGCGAGAGCCCAGAGGAGGGGCTGCTCCCCGCATGGCGCGCGGTGCCGCAGTTCAAAAGAGTATATGTCACCGAGGGACAGGCCTTGAGATTCACAAACGGCGGTGAGCTGTCGCTCGGCAGATTGACTCTGCCCGAGGGCGAGGACTCTCTCCTTGCAGTTTTTACCGAAAAGGAGTTTTTGGGGCTCGGTGAGCTGAAGCCGGAGACTGCGGCTCTCGGGGTCAAATGCGTGATAGCCGAAAGAAGGGGCTGATATCACGGAATGCATATGGAAAAAAGATTTTCAATAGCGCTCGGAACCTTTGACGGAGTTCATATCGGTCATCGGGCGGTTCTCGCCGCGGCGGCGGAGGTCGAGCACGCGGTACCGCTTGCGGTCACCTTTCGGGAGCCTCCCTCAGCCGAAAAGGCAGCCGAAAAGCTCATTTCACTTGAGTCCAAGCTTGAGCTGCTGAGGAATATCGGCTTTGAAGCAGAGGTACTTGACTTCGAAAGCGTAAGGGAGCTCTCGGCAGAGGAATTTTCAGATCGACTCTTTTCAAAATACAAGGTAGCCTCGATAGCCTGCGGCTTTAACTACCGCTTCGGAAAAAACGCGAGCGGAGACACGGCACTGCTTGAGGAATACTGTAGAAAAAGAGGAGTCGGCTTTGCTGCTTGCCCTCCCGTTCTGTACAGGGGAGAGGCGGTCAGCTCAACGAGAATAAGAGAGGCGCTCTCCGACGGAAGAATGTCCGAGGTCAGCGCAATGCTCGGGTACGACTGGTTCGTTTCGGCCGAGGTGCTGCACGGCGATGCGAGAGGAAGAACAATCGGCTTCCCTACCGTCAATCAGCTTCCCGAAGACAGAACGGCGACTCCGAGGCACGGTGTTTACCGCTCGTCGGTGCTGCTGGACGGAAAGGAATATCCCGCAGTTACGAATTTCGGGATAAGGCCCTCTTTTAAACAGGAAAGACCGTCCTACGAGACTCATATAATAGGCTTCTCGGGTGAGCTTTACGGAAAAACGCTTCGGGTAAGCCTTAAGGAATATCTTCGTGAGGAAAAGCGCTTTTCTTCACTTGAGGAGCTCAAGAGAGCTCTTGAGGAGGATATAAGAGCCTGCAAGTAATCCGCCTTTCGCGGATAAAAATAGATCTGTTACGGGGTGAATGGCATTGTTCACGCGCATAAACAGTATGGGAGTATTCGGAATAGACGCCTACAGGGTGTATATCGAGGCGGATATCTCACAGGGCTTTCCGGGCTTTGATGTGGTAGGCCTGCCCGATGCCGCGGTAAAGGAAGCGAGAGACAGAGTAAGGGCTGCGCTGAAAAACAGCGGCTTTACCTCGCCCAAGGGCAAAATAACCGTAAATCTCGCTCCTGCCGATGTTCGTAAGGAGGGAAGCGTTTACGATCTTCCCATTGTCGTGGCACTGCTGTCGGCGACAAAGCAGCTCGACGCCGATTGGGCTTCGTCGGCCTTTATAGGTGAAATTTCGCTTGACGGAAGAGTTCGACCGGTCAACGGAATATTGCCTATGACAATAGCCGCAAGGCAGGCGGGAATAAAGAGCTTTTATCTTCCCTCGGCCAACGCCCGAGAGGCCTCGGTGGTTCGTGGAATCGATATATATCCGCTCGAAAGCATAAGGCAGCTTGCCGAGCATCTCGGCGGCGAGGCACCGATACAGCCTGTGCCGACCCCCGATATAAGGCCCTCCGAGGGAGGCTGCGCGTACGGAGATTTCAGCGAGGTCAAGGGTCAGTATGCCGCAAAGCGCGCTCTTGAAATAGCGGCGGCAGGTGGACACAATGTTCTGATGATCGGGCCTCCCGGCTCGGGAAAGAGCATGCTTGCCAAGAGGCTGCCGTCGATTCTGCCGGAAATGTCCTTTGAGGAATCGATAGAGGCAACGAAAATTTATTCCGTGGCGGGCATACTGCCCTCCGATACCGCCCTTGTAACCGACCGCCCCTTCCGCTCTCCGCATCACACCGTTTCGGCGGTCGCCCTTACGGGAGGCGGAGTGGTTCCCCGTCCGGGTGAAATTTCACTCGCGAGCGGCGG
>CAZDEI010000184.1:0-2756 GCA_964504325.1 uncultured Eubacteriales bacterium
ATGCAGTGGAGACGGAAACATGAGCAAGCTTGGCGAGATTTGAAAGTGTCACGGTGGGCGCTCCTTAAAATTGAAAAGTTTTCGTTCGTTGCTTTATTGAAATTATCAATCCGTAAATTTATAATATACCTGAAAGGTTGGTATTGTCAATGGTTTGGATATATATTTCGATTATACTTTTATGCAGAGTCGTGCAGGCAATTTTCAGTAAAAGGGCAAGCCTCGAGGTTAAAAATCTCACCATGCAGTCGGGCTATTCGGCCTTTTATTACTCCGTTTCGGCTGTGCTCGGCATAATTCTTTTGGCTATTGAGGACAAGGGCTTTCCTCTTGATTGGCTCACTCTTCTCTTTTCTCTTATTTCGGGCGTTTCGCTTTTCCTTTGTACCTTCTGCGGTATCAGTGCAATGAAAAACGGCACGGTCAGCCTGAATTCCATGTTCGGTACCGCGGGAATGCTTATTCCCATAGCCGCCGGCATGATATTTTGGAATCAGCCCGTTTCGGTTATGCAGTGGGTCGGTCTTGCTGGCTTCTTTGTTGCATCCTTTTTCCTCGTAAAGGGCTCAAAGAAAATATACTCGGGCTTTTCCCTCAAAACCGCACTGCTTTTGCTTGTACAGCTTTTGTCCAACGGTGCGACAATGGTCGCTCAGCAGCTTTTTACTACCTATGTGCCCGACGGCAGCGTGACCATGTTTTCCTTTATCAGCTTTGCAACTGCGGCTCTGCTCGGCTATCTTATGTTTGTCGCCATGAAGCTCGGTGGAAGGGCTGAAGGCTCTGCACCCGTTGAAACGGGGCTTTCGAAAATACTTTTCGTCTGCGGAATTTCCTTGGCTGTTGCCGTGTTCGTCATCAATCAGCTTGCCACCATCTCAACGGCGCTGATATCTCCCGTGATACTCTTTACCTTTATCAACGGCGGAAGCACGGTAATATCCACGCTTGTGGCGGCAATTATGTATAAGGAAAAGCTTTCGGCAAATATTATTATCGGCGTGCTGCTCGGTGTCGTCTCGCTGATAGTCATTAAATCCTTTTAATTACAAGCTTAAGACAGGGCAGAGCGCCCTGTCTTTTTTGTATTCCTCGATGCTTGACTTATACCCTATATGGGTATATAATATACCGCAGTGGGGTATATTAAAGGAGTGGAGCTTATGAAGGATTTACCTGAGTGCTGCCGGAAAAAGGACCGCGAAAGGAACGGTGAGCAGCTTGCGGCCCTGAGCAAGCGGCTGAACCGTATCGAGGGTCAAATAAGAGGTATAAAAAGAATGCTCGATGAGGGTGCCTATTGCCCCGATATAATTATGCAGGCTTCCGCGGCCTCCGCTGCGCTTGCTTCCTTCAGTCGTGAGCTGCTTGCGGATCATATAAAGACCTGTGTTGTCGACGGAATTCGCGCAGGTGATGACTCAAGAATAGAAGAGCTGACCGAAATGCTCGGAAAAATGATTAGGTGAGGTGAGTACTGTATGACAAAATACCGTGTTACGGGGATGAGCTGTGCCGCCTGCTCGGCACGGGTCGAAAGGGCCGTATCGGCGTTGGACGGAGTCAATGAGTGCTCGGTGAATCTTTTGATGGGTAGCCTGCTTGTCGACGGAAGCGCTTCGCCCGAGAAGGTTATTTCAGCGATTGAGGCGGCGGGCTACGGTGCCTCTGTTGACGGTGAAAATCCCGAGTCACAGCGGCCGAGGGGAAAAAAAAGCACAGGAAGCGGACAGCTGACTCCCTTTATAAAAAGGCTTGTCCCATCTGTTGTGCTGCTGCTCGTACTTATGTATTTTTCAATGGGAAGCATGATGCTCAAGCTTCCGCTTCCGCCCTTTTTCGACGGAAACTGTGTTGCGGTTGCACTTGTTCAGCTTATACTCACAGCTATAATAATGCTTATCAACAGAGCCTTCTTTATTAACGGACTCAAGGGACTTCTTCACAGGGCTCCGAATATGGACACGCTTGTTTCGCTCGGCTCGTCGGCAGCGTTTTTGTACAGCACCTATGCACTGTTTTTGATGACGGGAGCGGTAAGCAGAGGGGATATTAGCTCTGCCATGTCATATATGAACGAGCTCTATTTTGAATCCTCCGCAATGATACTGACACTGATAACGGTTGGAAAAACGCTTGAGGCCTATTCAAAGGGACGAACGACAGATGCAGTCGATTCGCTGATAGGTCTTGCACCCGAGTCCGCAACGGTTATTAGAAACAGCGTCGAGACCGTGATCCCCGTTGCTGAGCTTGTTAAGGGTGATATCTTCACGGTGCGCCCGGGAGAGGCAATTCCCGCAGACGGCACTGTGCTTGAGGGAAGCTCTGCGGTAAATGAATCTGCGCTAACGGGTGAATCGATACCGGTCGATAAGACCGTAGGTGACAGGCTTTCGGCTGCCACGGTAAATACCTCGGGCTTTTTGAAATGTCGAGCCGACAGTGTCGGCTCGGAAACGGCGCTTGCGAAAATAATCGAAATGGTGACAGACGCCTCCGCGAGTAAGGCGCCTATTGCCAAGGTTGCCGATAAGGTTTCGGGAGTTTTCGTGCCGGTTGTAATGGGAATCGCACTTGTTACCTTTATTGCCTGGCTGCTGATAGGTGAGGGGGTCGGCTTTGCAGTTGCCCGTGCCGTGTCGGTGCTTGTGATAAGCTGTCCCTGTGCTCTCGGGCTTGCAACCCCCGTGGCTGTTATGGTCGGAAACGGAGTGGCTGCAAGGCACGGAATTCTTTTCAAAACCGCTGCCTCA
>CAZDEI010000185.1:0-2752 GCA_964504325.1 uncultured Eubacteriales bacterium
CAATAAAACTCTTTACTTTTGGCTTGTATTTGTATAGAATATATTTATCGTCGGCGGAGCTGTACGGATCTGCCGCATATCACATCGCGAAACGGAGAATAGACAATGGAAAACAACGAGTACGGAAACGACTTGGTATCTCTTACCGACGAAGAGGGAAACGAATACAGCTTTGAAATTCTCGACCGTCTTGATACAGACGAGGGAAGCTATATAGCGCTTTTGCCTGTTTATGACGATCCTGCTGAAAGCCTTGAGGACAGCGGTGAGCTTGTCATCATGAAGGTCGGCGAGGAGGACGGAGAGGAGTTCTTTGAGAATATAGAGGATGACGACGAGTACGATACCATTGCCGATGCCTTTATAGCACGCCTTCAGGAGCTGTACGATATAGACGAGGAATAGTCTCGCCTTGCCGTCCTTCCCTGTGCGCGAATGGATTGCCTTATAACCCTACAATCATTTTTATCGGGAGTCGGAATTCGCCGAACGGATTGCAGGCCTCCCGCAGGGCGGCTCCTTATGTGACCCGACCCTTCGGACGTTGGAAGCGAAGAACTTCGGGAGAGACACCCACCTGCTGCTTGCAGGTTATCAACGGCCCCATACGGCAGGGCAGGACCTTGCGAGAAAATCGAAACAGCGTTATCTCCAACGGAGACAACGCTGTTTTTTGATCTATTTGATCGATTTGATTTCGGAGAGCTCACGCGAAAATTCGCTCCACGGAAAGCAGGAGGGCGGAGGACAGATGAATTCCATATGGCTTCCGTTGCCGGGATGCCTGAAGCTGAGCCTGTAGGAGAGCAGCGCAAGCTCGGAATTTACGCGGCTGCCGTATTTTCCGTCACCGAAAAGCGGCATTTTCCGTGAGGAAAACTGAACCCTTATCTGGTGGGTGCGCCCCGTATGCAGTCGAATTTTCAAAAGGCTTGCCGTTTCACCGCCGAGCTTCCTTGTGGCAAGCGCTTCGTATTCGAGAGAGGCCTCCTTGGTGCCCTTCCTCGGCGTTTTTACGGCATATGAGCGGCAGTGCGCGGTGTCCTTGAAGAGATAATCCTTAAGAACGCCGCACGGCTCCTCGGGAGCCCCCGATACCACTGCGAGATATTCCTTAGTGAAAAAACCGTTTTTTATATCCTCAGACAGCCGGCCGGCGGCTTTTTTGTTACGGGCAAACACCATTATTCCGCTTACCGGTCGGTCAAGTCGGTGAACCGCCTCAACATAGTATGAGCCGGTTTGCTTCTTGAGCAGCTCGGGCATATTTTTCATGCCCGAGGAATCCCCCTGCGAGAGGACACCCGCCGGCTTTACGGTCACTATTATATCCTTGTCGAAATGAAGAATTTCCATATTGCTTCCTTTAAGTGTTATTTTCCCGATACGCCGTTGACAGAAAATGCGTGTCGGATTATAATTGATTTATCTGCCGACAAAAATGCACGGAGTTGTTTTTATGATAATCGAGCTATTCGGATTCGAAATAGATCTTTTGGCACAGCTGATTGATGTCTTTGCGCTTATATTCATAGTTATATCTCATCAGGGAAAAAAGTCGAATTACCTGATTTTTTATTCGATAGCCGCTGTATTCTTTGCAATTGAGGCCTATGTTCTCGGCGCCTATTCGAATGTCGTCTGTAACAGCATTTCAATATTCAGAAATCTGACAGTGCTGTACTTTCTCAAAAAGGGTAAGGAGCTGCCCAAGGCAATCGGCTGTCTGTTTTCGGTGCCGTTTTTCGCAATGCTCGTTTTTTATGTTATCAAGCTCGATTTTGTCAGCGCTGCTCCCGCACTGCTTTGTCTCGCCGTTTCGATTGCCACGGTGTGTAAGAATGCCGGTGTGCTGAAGACGGTGTCGGTGTTCACAGAAGCCGGCTTTATGGTCTACAGCTTTTTTATAGGAGCATATATCGGAGTGCTGAGACAGGTCTTTGCGGCGAGCTCTGCCGCCGTCGGCCTTATCAGATATTATAGTGCATTAAGACGGAAAAAGAAAGAGGCTTTACAATGAAAATAAATATTAAAAAGCTTTATGATGACGCAAGGCTTCCGACGAGGGGAAGCACCGAGGCTGCCGGCAGTGACCTGTATGCATATATTCCCGAGGGCAGTGTGACCGTGCCTGCGGGTGAGGCGGTAAAGATCGGCACCGGTCTTGCGATAGCATTGCCCGACGGATATTTCGGTGCCGTATTTGCAAGAAGCGGACTTGCACTCAAGGGGCTTCGCCCCGCCAACTGTGTCGGCGTTGCCGATTCGGATTACAGGGGAGAGTATACGGTCGCACTCAGAAACGATTCGAATTCCGAGCTTGAGATCCGCCACGGCGACAGAATAGCACAGCTTGTGATTCTTCCGTATCTTGCGGCCGAGCCTTGCGAGGTCGACAGCTTGGATGAAACAGAGCGCGGAAGCGGTGGCTTCGGCAGCACGGGCAGATAGAATAACGGCTTAGCTTCGGCAGGCTCCGACGGGAGCCTGCCGAAAATCGTTGCAATATTTAGCATGATTTGGTATAATGTCTTTGTATGAATATTATTGTAAGGAAATAATGCCGTGAATGCAGTTATAATAACCAACTCGGATATGTACGAGGAGCGCGCCGAGCTTATTCGCTCACACCTCTCCGACAGTCATTCGGTTACTGTCATTTCAACCGATTTTTTGCATATAAAGAAATGCAAACGGGAAACGGGAAGAGAGGGCTTTGTGCACCTTCCCACAAGACCGTACAGAAAAAATA
>CAZDEI010000186.1:0-2720 GCA_964504325.1 uncultured Eubacteriales bacterium
CCGTCTGCTTGAATACTACGAGAGCAATCCCGACTTTTTCACTCCCGTTTCGCGCAGAGCCGAAATGATAAACAATTTCATAAAGCCGGGTCTCACCGACCTTTGTGTATCGAGAAGCTCCTTCAAGTGGGGAATTCCCGTCGATTTCGACGACAAGCATGTTATATATGTTTGGATCGATGCGCTTTCCAACTATATTACCGGAATAGGCTATGATCCCGACGGAAGCAGTGACACCTATAAGAAGCTTTGGCCTGCCGATCTTCATGTCATCGGCAAGGATATCGTTCGCTTCCACACTATATATTGGCCGATCATCCTCATGGCACTCGGCGAGCCGCTTCCGAAGCAGGTGCTCGGTCATCCCTGGGTGCTCTTCGGTGAGGATAAAATGAGTAAATCCAAGGGCAATGTAATATATGCCGATGAGCTTGCCGCTCGCTTCGGCACCGATGCCGTAAGATACTACCTGCTCTCCGAGATACCCTTTGCTCAGGACGGAAGCATTACCCACGAAAGCTTTATAAATCTTTACAACACCGATCTTGCCAACATTCTCGGAAATCTCGTCAATCGCAGTGTTGCCATGACCAACAAGTATTTCGGCGGTCATGTCGTTAAGGGTGAGCCCGAAAACAATTTTGACAGAGAGCTTACTGCCTTCGTCGAAAGCACCGTCGGTAAATACGAAGCGGCAATGGATAAGTATTATAATGCCGACGCCGTTTCCGCGGTAATGGAGCTTGCAAAGCGCTGCAACAAGTACATTGACGAAACCACCCCGTGGCTGCTCGCAAAGGATGACAGCAGGCACGGCTACCTTTCAACCGTGCTTTACAATTTACTCGAGGCCATCAGAGTTATTGCCGTGCTGCTCTCCCCCATCATTCCCGAAAGCTCCGACAAGATACTTGCCGAGCTCGGAACCGATTGCACCTCAACTGTATTCGGTGAGGTTAACAGCTACACCGTCGGTGAGGCGGTTCCTCTGTTTGCAAGGCTCGACACCGAAAAGGTGCTCGCAGAGCTTGCGGAGGAATCAAGAAAGCAGATGGAGGCTGCCAAGGCGGAAAACAGCAAGGTTGAAAGCAGCATAAAGGCAGGCGTGTATATCCCCTCCTCGGAGAAAATCGAATTTGACGAATTTGCCAAGGCGGAGCTTATCACCGCGACCGTTAAGAGCTGTGAAAAAATCAAGAAATCCAAAAAGCTTTTGAAAATCACACTTGATGACGGCTCGGGAACCGACCGCACGGTTGCTTCCGGTATAGCCCGCTGGTACACCCCCGAGGAGCTCATCGGACACACGGTTATAATCGTCGCAAATCTTAAGCCGGCAACCCTTTGCGGAGTCGAATCCAACGGCATGATTCTTGCCGCCGACGGCAAGGACGGCGAAGCTGTTGTTATATTTGCCGACGGAGTTCCCGCGGGAAGCAGGGTGAGATAATGCTCATCAAGGCAACCGAGCCCTGTCCCCTTCCGATGATCGACACCCATGCTCATTATGACGATTCGGCCTACGACGGCTGCAGAGACGCACTGATTGACGAGCTTGAGGCCTACGGAATCAAGGCAATTATAAACAATTCGACCGATCAGCACGCAAGTGCCGACTGCTGTCTCAGGCTCAGCCGCGAGCACGCCTGCTGCTATTCGGCCTACGGCGTCCATCCGCAATGCTTGGATGACAACGGTCCGCTTGATATTGACTCACTTGCAGAGCTGCTGAAGGATAAAAAGTGTGTAGCACTCGGTGAAATCGGGCTTGATTACCACTATACGGACGAAAATGCAGCGCTGCAGCGCGAGGTCTTCTGCCGACAGCTTGAGCTTGCCGGGGAGCTTGACATACCGGTTATAGTCCACGACAGAGAGGCTCACTCGGACACCCTCGAAATACTGAAAAGATACCGTCCGAAGGGCGTTGTACACTGCTTTTCGGGCTCTCTTGAGCTTGCGCGTGAGGTTATTGCACTCGGCATGTATTTGGGAATAGGCGGCGTTCTGACCTACGGCAACGCAAGAAAGCTTGTTGAGGTTACGGAAAATTCTCCGCTCGACAGATTATTGCTTGAGACCGATGCGCCCTATCTTCCTCCGACGCCCTTCAGGGGTCAGAGAAACGATTCCTCGCTTATGGTAAAGGTTGCCGAACGCGCAGCCCTGCTTCGCGGCTTAACGCCCGAGCAATTTATCGGAGCAACCACCGAAAACGCCGAGCAACTTTTTAATTTCAATAAATAAAGCACACCCGACAACGGCTTTTCTCCGCTGTCGGGTGTATTTCTTGTACCGATCTTACTTTATCAGTAATTATATTTTCTTTTATTAATTGCAAGGAAAATAAGAGAAACGACAAGTGCGAAAATCTCGGAGGCGGCCATAGCCCACCATATGCCCTCAACGCCGAAAACAATCGGCAGCAATATAACACAGGCGAGCTGAAATACAAGGGTTCTCAAAAAGGAAATTATCGCCGATACGGCACCGTTGTTAAGTGCGGTAAAGAATGAGGAGGCGAATATATTCACACCCGCAAAAAGGAAGGAAAGCGAGAACACCTTAAAGGCATGGCAGGTCAGCTCAAAGAGCTTCGGATCGTAGCCGACAAAAATGCTCGTAAGCACCGGAGCAAGGCATATCGCAAGCAGAAGCATTACTACGCCTGCCACGGCATTCAACAGCATGCTCTTCTTAAGCATGTTTTTGAGCTCCTT
>CAZDEI010000187.1:0-2703 GCA_964504325.1 uncultured Eubacteriales bacterium
AATATTAAGAAAATTAGTTTTTTTTGGAATAAAATTAAGCACGGCGCTTAATAAACGGCGACTCGGCATTCCGTCTTGCGGAATCGTGCATTGCTGTGATATAATATAAACCGATACGGCTTTTTTCGACAAGGACTGCTCCTTAAAGGGCGCAAGAGGGCGAAAAGGGCCATTAAAGGAAGTGTACGGAATGAATGACAGCAGGACGATCGCGGCGATCTCCACCCCGAGGGGCATGGGAGGAATCGGAACCGTAAGAATATCGGGGCCGGAGGCTGTGAAAATTGCTTCGGCGGTCTTCTGCTGCGCATCGGGTAGCTCGCTCGAGAGCGTGCCGGGCTATACTGCCCGTTACGGGCGAGTGGTGACCGGAGCCGGCACGGTGATAGATGACGGCGTCGCTCTGGTATTCAGGGCTCCGCACAGCTATACCGGCGAGGATACCGTGGAAATAACAGTCCACGGGGGAGACACGGTGACAAGGGAAGCCCTGAGAGCAAGCTTTGCCGCGGGAGCTTCACCGGCTGCTCCGGGTGAATTTACCAAGCGAGCCTTTTTGAACGGGAAAATGGATCTTTCCGCCGCCGAATCGGTCATGAGCATAATTTCCGCCGAGGGAGAAAGACAGCTCCGTGCCGCAAGGGCGGCCGCAGACGGAAAAATCGCCGAAAGGATTTCGGAAATAAAGAAAAAGCTTGTTTTCGCTGCCGCTACGGTGACTGCCTTTACGGATTTTCCCGATGAGGAGCCTTCCTTCAGCGGAATAGACCGACTGCCCTCATTACTTGCCGAGGCCGAGTCGGCGCTTGCCGAAATGCTGAGAGCGTATGATTCGGGCAGGGTGCTTCGAGAGGGAATTCCCACCGCGATAATAGGCAGCACTAATGTCGGAAAATCGACACTTATGAATCTGCTTGCGGGTGACGAGCGCTCAATAGTTACCGATATTGCCGGAACGACGAGGGATGTCGTTGAGGAAACGGTGCGAATAGGTGATGTCCGTTTGTGCATTTCGGATACCGCCGGAATAAGAGAAACCGAGGATGCCGTTGAAAGAATAGGTGTCGAGCGCTCCAAAAAGGCCATGGAAACCGCAGAGCTGATTCTTTTTGTGATAGATATCGGCAGTGGACTGAGCGATGAGGAAAGAGAAATGCTGTCCTCGCTTGAGGGTCGGCGGGTTATTGCCGTGCTGAACAAAACCGATATCTCGACGGACGACAGCCCCGAGCTGCCGAAGGGAATCCAAGGCGTTCGCATGTCGGCAAAAAACGGAACGGGACTTGCCGAGCTGGAGCAGGCAGTGCTGAATTCGGTCGGTGCGGACGGGCTTGACGGCAGTGAGGCCGTGCTCACAAGTGAGCGTCAGAGAAGCTGCGCCGCAAACGCCCTGAGAGAGGTCGACGAGGCCATCACGGCCCTGAGGGACGGCTTTACGGTGGATGCAGCCGGAGCCTGCATAGATGCCGCAATAGAGGCGGTCAGTGAGCTTACGGGTGAGTCGGTGACCTCTCAGGTTGTCGATGAGGTTTTTGAAAAATTCTGTGTCGGAAAGTAGGCGTAGACCCATATGAAAAGATATGATGCCGGCAGCCTTGATGTTGCCGTTATAGGAGCGGGACATGCCGGAATCGAGGCCGCCTTGGCAGCGGCACGCATGGGCTGCAGCACGATTTGCTTTACGGTGAACCTCGATTGGGTCGGAAACATGCCCTGCAATCCCTCGATCGGAGGAACCGCCAAGGGACATCTTGTAAGGGAGATAGATGCTCTCGGAGGCGAAATGGCTCGTGCGGCCGACAAGAACACGCTGCAGAGCCGAATGCTCAATTTGGGAAAGGGTCCTGCAGTGCACTCTCTTCGCGCACAGATAGACCGCAGAGCCTACAGCGGATACATGAAGCATACCCTTGAGCTGCAGGAGGGCTTGGAGCTTAAGCAGGCCGAGGTCACCGAGCTCGAAAGGGCCGAAAACGGCTGGCATGTGATAACCAAGCTCGGGGCGGATTATTTCTGCAAGACCGTGGTAATCGCCACCGGAACCTTTTTAAGAGGAAAAATATATGTCGGTGAGGTCAGCTATGAGGGCGGACCCGACGGAATGCTTGCCGCAAACGAGCTATCCGAGTCGCTTAAAAAGCACGGGCTTTTGCTTCGCCGCTTTAAGACGGGCACGCCTGCGCGTGTGCTCAGAAGCAGCATAAATACCGAGGGTCTCGAGCTCCAAAGGGGAGATGACAGGGTGGTGCCCTTCAGCTATTCGGGCGATCCTGCGGCAATCAACAACAGCATGGAGTGCTACATCTCCTACACCAATGACCGCACGAGGGAGGTAATACTCGGCAATCTTGACAGATCTCCCCTGTATGCCGGAGAAATCGAGGGGGTGGGCCCGCGCTATTGTCCGAGTATAGAGGATAAAATGGTGCGCTTTGCCGACAAGCCGAGGCATCAGCTTTTTATCGAGCCCTGCGGCGAAAGCACCGAGGAAATGTATCTTCAGGGAATGTCCTCGTCGTTGCCCGAGGAGGTACAGCTCCAATTCTACAGAACCATTAAGGGTCTTGAAAATGTTAAGCTGACACGAAGCGCATATGCAATCGAATATGACTGTGTAGATCCGCTTTGCCTTTCGGCCTCGCTTGAGGTCAAAGGCGCCGAGGGTCTCTTCGGTGCCGGACCGTTCAACGGCTCCTCCGGCTA
>CAZDEI010000188.1:0-2692 GCA_964504325.1 uncultured Eubacteriales bacterium
GCCGCACTGTCGGTTCCGGCGTTGTTACCAAGGTTAATGCCTAATCGGCATTTTCGTGTGGCTCGCTGAAAGCTTAATAAGCAGCGATCCGCTGTCAGGAAACTGACAGCGGATCTTTTTTATTTACTTAAAATGTCGTAAAACGCTTTTGGCCTCGGAGGACGGTTATTGTCCGTTTCCGGTCAGGCGGTATTTTTTCGGAATATATTCGCGATCGAGATTAAGAATGTTTTCACGCTTTATGCCGGCTTTAAGAGCTGTCTGCAGATAGCTCTCGACATCGCCGACATCCTTGGGATCGTGAGCATCCGAGCCGAGCAGAAACTTGACCTCGGTGCTCGCAAGATAGCGAAGCTGCTCGTCGGTAAGTGAGCGGTGCTTGTTATTCAGCTCGAAGCAGGTGTCGGTTTCGACGGCAACACGCGCAACCTCGGCAATATCATAATGCTTCATGCCGTCGCCCGGG
Organism: uncultured Eubacteriales bacterium; assembly: GCA_964504325.1. Classification (GTDB taxonomy): domain Bacteria; phylum Bacillota; class Clostridia; order Oscillospirales; family Acutalibacteraceae; genus RGIG7384. The sequence goes on from CAZDEI010000188.1 coordinate 467, forward strand.
TGCGAAAGAGCGTCTATCCTGTAGCGACGCATTGTATTTATCAGCGCCTTTGTGTTGACCCTTGACATCATTTTTTTGCCTCTGAAAAGCCATGAATGAAAATTACGCCAAACAAGGCTTGCAAGGGCGAAGACGTTGCCGAATACCCAATGGTGCATGCCGACGAGAATTATTTCGAAATCATCGAGAAATTCATCCCTCACATCAATCGTTCCGTCGGGTGATATAAGGTCGGCCTCAACGCCGTAATAGGTTCTGACCTCGGGGCAAAGCGCGTTTGCGCGGCGAACCTCCTCCTTGGCCCCCTCAAATTCGCGTTCTCTCAGCCCACCGACGAGAATGTTCATTCCGTGCTCGGTGACGGCAATGCTGTGAAGCCCCTTTTTTCGGGCCTCCAAGGCGTTTTTAAGAGCATCGCCGTTGCCGTGACTGTATGCTCCGTGTGTGTGAAAATCTCCTGTAAGCAAATCTATAACCTCTGTAATTAAGCTTTGATAATTATATAACATTTTTTCCGTTATATCAATATTTAGCCCAAAGGCATTAAAAAATTTTAAAATTCACATATTGTTAATAATAATTTGTAATCGCAGTTATATAATATCAATATCAAAAAATAATCAAAAGGAAGTGAGTGCCGTGGGAAAATCAATTTACAGCATCGTGCTTGACGACGAGATAGTCGCCGCAGTCGATGAGGCTGCCTATCTAAAGGGCACAAGCCGATCGGCGCTTATCAACAGCATTATTGCTCAGGCACTGTCCTGCAGCACACCCGAGTCACGAAACCGAACGGTTTTTGAGGCACTTGAGAAAAGCATGGCACCGAGCGGACTTAGATTTCAGCTCATGCCCTCTGCCTCGGTGTTTTCCGTTCAAAGCGCGATACGGTACAAGTATAACCCGAGAATCAGGTATGCCGTTGAGCTGTATAAAAACAGAAACAGTGCCGTGGGTGAGCTGAGAGCAGGGCTGAGAAGCCGTAACGATGACCTGCTTGACGAGCTTCAGGGCTTCTTTGAGCTTTGGAGACGACTTGAGGAGGTATATATCGGCAGGTATTTCGAAAACGGAATTTCCTCGGAAATATCACGAGGCAAGTATGTGCGAGCATTTCTGCCCGCAAACGGTGTCTCGGCCGAGGAGTACGGAAATGCGATTGCAGAATATGTCAACCGCTTAGACAGAGTATTGAAAATCTATTTCGAGGCCTCCGACAGAGCCGACCGCATTTCGTCGGCCGAGGCGGCCTACAGAGCATTGTTAAAGGAAACGCAAATGATAATATAAGGGGCGAGGTTTATGAATGCTCAGAAATTTACACAGAAATCACTGGAAGCAATAAGGGATGCGCAGTCGATCGCATCCGAGAACGGAAATCCGCAAATCGAGGAGGTTCACCTCCTTTCCGCACTGTTGAATGACAGCGGCGGACTGATTCCGGAGCTGCTCAAAAAGACCGATACGGAGCCTGCCGAGCTTGCGGCGGCGACCGAGCGGGAAATAGCCCTTCTGCCCAAGGTCAGTGGCTCATCGCGGCGTGCCGATGCGGTTTATGTATCCGCCGACACCGATAAAGCGCTGAACACAGCCGAAAAAACCGCGGATAAGATGAAGGATGAATATGTTTCGGTAGAGCACATCATGCTTGCGCTTTTCGACGAGGCCGACGCGACCGTGAAAAAGCTTTTCTCGGCAGCCGGACTTACGAAGAACAGCTTCCTGAAGGCTCTTCAAACCGTTCGGGGAAACACAAGAGTTACGAGCGACACTCCCGAGGATACCTATGATGCTCTCACAAAATACGGCAGAGATCTTGTCGAAATGGCAAGAGAGCACAAGCTCGATCCCGTGATAGGACGCGATTCGGAAATCCGCAATGTCATTCTCATACTTTCGAGAAAGACCAAAAACAATCCCGTGCTGATAGGTGAGCCGGGAGTCGGTAAAACGGCGGTGGCAGAGGGACTTGCACAGAGAATCGTAAACGGAGATGTTCCGCAAAATCTCCGTGACCGCAAGGTCTTTTCGCTTGATATGGGCTCGCTTATAGCGGGAGCAAAGTTCAGGGGTGAATTCGAGGAGCGACTCAAGGCGGTTCTCTCGGAGGTAAAGAAGAGCGAAGGAAAAATAATCCTCTTTATCGATGAGCTGCACACGATAGTGGGCGCAGGCAAGACCGACGGTGCAATGGATGCGGGAAATCTCTTAAAGCCGATGCTTGCA
>CAZDEI010000189.1:0-2666 GCA_964504325.1 uncultured Eubacteriales bacterium
GACGAAAAGCAACGGCAAGCTCCGCTTATAAAGCTTTATTTGAGTCGTCTGACTCAAATAAAGCTTTATAAGCGGAGCTTGCCGTTGCTTTTCGTCAAGGCTCCGATGCGCAGCAGCCTCTCCTGGGTCGGGAGAGGCTGTTTTTTTGCTGTCAGTCTTGCCGAAGGACAGGCGGCTCCCCAAAGACAATATCACCGTCTGTTGCCGCTCGGGATTTTATTGTCTGCTCGGAGTCATACCGCTTGAAAAAAGCACGCTGCTGTGATAAAATGGCAATATCCGTAAAAAGCGAGGAGGGCAGGGCATGAGCTCCGAAAGAAACAGGACCGTTACACTGAGCGACAGTGAGCGGCTCAGGCTTCAAAAAAGGATAATATCCGAGACCGAGCTGCCCGACCGTATTCCGCTTGACAGTGTTGTCAACGCCGAGCTTCTTGCCGCGGTAAAAAGAATCCCGAGAGAAAGCATGGATCTGCTTATAGCCGATCCACCCTACAATCTCGCAAAAAAATTCGCCTCCACCCGCTTCGGTGAAATGAGCGACGGGGAATATATCGAATACACTGCCGAATGGCTCGATGCGGTGCTGTCGCTGCTTAAGCCAACGGCCTCCGTATATATCTGCTGCGATTGGCGCTCAAGCACGGCAATCTATTCGGTCCTCAGGGAACGACTTAAGGTGCGAAATCGCATAACCTGGCAGCGTGAGAAGGGCAGAGGTGCCGCCAAAAATTGGAAAAACGGCATGGAGGATATCTGGTTTGCCACCGTGTCTGACGAATATACCTTTGAGCTTGAGGCGGTCAAGCAGCGCAGACGCGTAATTGCTCCCTACCGAAACGGAAACGGTGCGGCAAGGGATTGGCAGGCTACCGAAAACGGCAAATTCCGCGATACCTGTCCTTCGAATTTTTGGGATGATATCTCGGTGCCCTATTGGTCAATGCCGGAAAACACCGAGCATCCGACCCAAAAGCCCGAAAAGCTTATGGCAAAGCTGATATTGGCAAGCTCCGTAAGCGGTGCCTCTGTTTTGGATCTTTTCTCGGGCTCGGGCACGGCCTCGGTTGTCGCAAAAAAGCTTGACCGACATTACATCGCGGTGGAAAGAGAGGCCGAATACTGCGCTCTTGCCGCCAAAAGGCTTGAATACGCAGAGCATTCGCGGGAAATACAGGGCTATACCGACGGTGTTTTCTGGGAACGAAATACGGCAGCTCTTCAAAGAAAATTTTCAAAGCAAAAATAGACAGTGACCGATCGAAGGGAGAGTGGTCAAAACGGACGGAAAAACAACTGCAAGGCATGTATTTGCAATGCCCTCGAGAATAATCGCTTCCGTATTGCTTATCGTGATACAGATAGCAATAATCGTAACAGCCGTTGTGCTTTTATCCTCGCGGATAATTTGGCTTTATATTCCGCTTTGGATCATCTCGGTCGTGGCGGTCGCGGTTATAATCAACCGCAAGGGCAATCCGAGCTTTAAGCTTGCCTGGATAATTTTTATTCTTTTGGTGCCTGTCTGCGGCGGACTTCTCTTTATTCTTTGGGGAAGCGGAAAAACGACCCCGAAATTCAGAAAGCGCTGGCTTGCCGTGACGAAAAATGTCAAGGGCCGTCTGAAGCAGGAGCCCTCGGTGGCTTCCAGGCTTGAATATGAGGATCTTTACCATTCGGGACAGTCGAGATATCTCTACAACGAATCTCAGTTTCCCGTATATGACAACACCCATTCGAGCTTCCTGCCTACCGGCGAGGAATTCTTTATGTCTGTCATATCCGATCTCGAAAGAGCGGAAAGCTATATTTTTATCGAATTTTTCATTCTCGCCGACGGTGAGCTTTGGAGGAGAATAAGCTCCGTGCTCAAAAAAAAGGCGGCGCAGGGTGTCGAGATCAAGATAATATTCGACGATTTCGGCTCGCTTAAGCGTCAGCCCGACGGCTTTGTCGAAAGGCTTGAGTCATACGGCTGTGAGGTCTCTGTATTTAATCCCATACGCCCCTCGGTTGACCTCTTTATGAACAACAGAAATCACCGTAAAATAATCGTTATAGACGGCAAAATATCCTACACGGGCGGACTCAATATCGGTGACGAGTATGTCAATCTCGAGCAGCCCTTCGGTCATTGGTGCGACTGCGGAATAAGGCTTGACGGTGCGGCTACGAAAAGCTTTACCGTCATGTTCTGTAACATGTGGAATGCCGTAAATGTGGGCGAAAGGCTTGATCCTGCCGATTATTTTATCGAGCATGCGGTGCCGAGCGTCGGCTTTGCGCAGCCCTACAGTGACGATCCCCTGACTGCACAGAATCCCGCCGAGGGTCTGTATATGCAGATGATAAACTCCGCGAGGAAATATATATATATCACCTCGCCCTATCTGATACTTGACAATACAATGATAAAGCAGCTTACCCTCGCCGCAAAATCAGGGGTTGATGTCAGAATAATCACCCCGAAAAGGTGGGATAAATGGTATGTGCACCCCGTTACGCAGTACTATTATGAGGAGCTTCTAGAGGCAGGCATAAAAATATACGAGTATACGCCGGGCTTTATTCATGCCAAGCTCTTTGTTTCGGATGATTCGGTTGCGACGGTCGGAACCGAATCATCCGAAACAAAGAGCTTGGCATGAATAAAGCCCGGCGTATAC
>CAZDEI010000190.1:0-859 GCA_964504325.1 uncultured Eubacteriales bacterium
GCGAATAAGAGAGGAGCTCGGGCTTGTGTATACGACCTACAGCTTTTCAGCAGCCTATTCGAGGGTTGGAGCCTTCGGTCTGTACGCCGCACTCAATTCCGAAAATCAGCTCCGCTTTTCGAACGAGGCTCTGACCATTATGGACAAAATGAGAGACTTTTCCGACTCAAAGGAGCTTTACAAGGTCAAGCAGCAATTCAAGTCTGGAATGATAATGAGCACCGAGAGCACAGCCGGAACCGCCTCCTCTCTCGGAAAGCAACTTCTGCTCAGGGGAAAATGCGAAACGGTAGCCGATACCGCAAGCAAAATCGAAGCCGTAACCGAGGAGGATATCCGATATATGGCAGGCAGACTTTTCAAGCCCTCCTCTCTTGCTCTTACCGTGCTCGGAGAGCCGAGGAAGTCGACCGAATACAAAAAGGCCTTCGAAAAATTTATATAGCAAAGCAAGCCACCCGAGAGGACAAGCATCTCGAGTGGCTTTTTTGTAAGTCTCTGTTTTTTACGGCCCGTTGCCGGAGTGCCGCTATTTGCTCTCGGTCATGAGCTCACATACAAGCCGTGCATGCTCAAGGGGCTCCTTTACCGCCGCTCCGCTTATCAGGCAGGCCTCGGCAAAGAGTATTTGCGAATAGGAAGCTAGCCTATCCTTATCCGTGCCGTAAAGCTCCTTGAGTTTTTCGGCTATCGGATGCTCGGCGTTGATTTCCAAAACAAGCTCGGCCTTTATCTTGTTTTCGGTGGACATCGAGTTGATAACCCTTTCCATTTCAAGTGAAATTCCGCCCTCGCTTGTCAGGCAAACAGGATGCTTTTTGAGCTTATCGGTAAAGCGAACGGCCGAAACGCCGTCACC
>CAZDEI010000190.1:869-2638 GCA_964504325.1 uncultured Eubacteriales bacterium
CCTTTTCCTCCTCTGTCGAAAGGTCAAGACCGTTGTCACAAACATTTACAAAGCTCTTGCCGTCATATTCGCCGAGTATCTTAAGTGCGAATTCATCGACATTTTCGGTAAGGCAGAGCACCTCGTAGCCCTTTTCCTCAACCGCCTCGGTCTGAGGCAGCAACTTGGCCTTTTCAAAGCTGTCGGCGCAGGCATAGTATATCGAGCTCTGTCCCTCCTTCATGCTTTCGATATATTCCTTAAGGGTTACCTGCTTGCCATCACGGGTAGAACGGAACATAACAAGATCCTTGAGCAGATCCTTGCGAATACCGTAATCGTTGTAAATTCCGAATTTCAAAACGGTGCCGAAGGCCTTATAGAACTCCTCATATTTTTCTCTGTCGTCACGCAGAAGCCTCTCAAGCTCGTTTTTGATCTTCTTTTCGACGGTTTTCGCAATGAGGCGGAGCTGACTGTCATGCTGCAGCATCTCGCGTGATATATTAAGCGAAAGATCCTCGCTGTCAACGATTCCCCTGACGAAGCTGAAGCAGTCGGGCAGAAGCTCACTGCATTTTTCACTTATCATGACTCCCTTTGAATAGAGACAAAGTCCCTTTTCGAAGTCCTTTGAATAATAATCATAGGGTGCGTGCGAGGGAACAAAGAGGAGTGCCGAGAAGGTGGCCTGTCCCTCGGTGCTCGTGTGTATCACCGCAGTGGGAGCCTCGTAATCTCCGAATTGCTCCTTGTAGAAGGACTCGTACTCCTCCGGCTTAACCTCGGCCTTGCTCTTTTTCCAAAGCGGACGCATGCTGTTGAGTGTGCGATCCTCTACCCTGTCCTCGTATTCGTCCTCGGTGCCCTCCTTGAGCTTTTTGACCGTTACCTCCATTTTAACGGGGTAGCGGATATAATCCGAATACTTTTTAACCAGTGACTGCAGGCGGTAGCTTTCAAGGAAGCTGCTGTAATCCTCTTCCTCGGTATCGGGCTTTATGTGCAGAGTTATCACGGTTCCGTGCTCATCCTTGCCGCAGGGCTCCACGGTATAGCCGTTCACACCCTCCGACTGCCATCTGCTCGCCTCCTCGCTGCCGTAGGGGCGGGATTCAACCGTCACAAGGTCACTGACCATAAAGGCGGAATAGAAGCCCACGCCGAACTGTCCGATAATATCGACTCCCTCGGCCTTTTCGTTTTCGGCCTTAAAGGCACCCGAACCGCTCTTGGCGATCGTTCCGAGATTGCTTTCAAGCTCCTCTGCGGTCATACCGCAGCCGTTATCGATAATTTTGAGTGTCCTTGACTCCTTATCGGGGACAAGTCTTATCATATAATCCGAATGCGGCTGGGTTACGGAATCGTCGGTAAGTGAGCGGAAATACAACTTGTCAAGCGCATCGCTGGCGTTTGATATAAGCTCTCTCAGGAATATTTCCTTATGTGTATAGATCGAATTGATCATCATATCCATAAGCTTTTTGGATTCGGATTTAAACTGCTTCATCTTCATTTTAAGCTCTCCTTGTTATTTGTCCTCGTCGATCAGCGTAAGTCCGTTTTCGCCGACATCTACCGTGACGGTGCTGCCGGGTCGAACTCCGCCCTCTATCATTTTCTTGGCAAGCAGGGTTTCTATATTCTGCTGTATAAATCTGCGCAACGGACGGGCACCGTAAACGGGATCGTAGCCGTTTTCAACGGTGTAAGCCCTTGCGGCCTCGGTAAGCCTTACCGATATCTGCTGCTCCTTAAGGCGCTCGGACAGTCCTTCGAGCATCAGG
>CAZDEI010000191.1:0-2638 GCA_964504325.1 uncultured Eubacteriales bacterium
GTATAATAAGGCGCCGACCCGCAGAGCTGCGGATCGGCGCTGTTTCTTTAGCAGTGCAAAAAGCAATCAGCCGAAGATGTTTCCGAAGTCATCGTTATCGGTGCTGCCGGTATACTCGTTTGATGTCGTAAGTCCGGCTATCTGCTCAACGGGGCTGAGCTTTTCAACGGTGAACTCGGGGCTCTCATATATTCTTTTCATTTTTCCGTTCCCCCTTTTCATCAGTTGAATATGTCATTAATGACAACCGCCTTGGTATTGCCGTAAACAACAGTGCCGTCCTCAAGAGTAACATAAGCGCGAACATAGATCGGGCTCGAATAATGAGACTGAGGAATGTTCTTGATCTCGAAGGCGTAGAAATAATTCGAATAATCCTTTGCGTAGACATCAGCGGTAGAAAGGCTCGTGCCGTTTGCATTGACCTTCAGATATACCCTTGTAGAGGTTCTTTCCGCAACCGAATTACCCACATCGGATCTTGTGGGATTCTGGTTTGTGAGCGAGAAGAGCCAGCCGACCGAGGAGTAGCGCTCGGTTGAATCAACCGAAGCGAGGAAGCGGCAGTCAAGGCTTTCAGAGGAAGCGGTGGCGCCTCCAGTGATCTGATACTTGACATCCATCATTCCGAGCTGAATATAATCGGCGGTAAGCTGCTTATCTGCCGAAACATTTCCAGTATAGGCATTACCGCTTTCGTCTACCCAGCCTATAATGTACTTCATACCAAAGTAGCTGTTGGTGGGCAGGCTGTCGCCGACAGTCAGGCTAAAGCTTTCATTGTCATCTCCGCCGACAGAAACCGTCACATTATTCTTTTGTGTAAGCGCGGTATAGGCCGTGGTAACGGCAGAGCCGGCATTTACGATGGTAGCCTTGGAGCACTCGCTGTAATCGGCCTTTATGCGCTTGGCTTCGGCAAGAGCTGTTTTGAGCTCGGTTGCCGAGGAGGTAATGTAATTAGCTGCAAGAGCATCATATTCGGCGATGGTATCGTCGAGTGCATCGGCATAGTGGTCGAGATCATAGCCCGCATAAATATTTGTGAGCTTGACATCAACACATGCAAAATAAAATCTCGGAGAAAGCGTCGTTGCACCTGTTACCGAGCTTCTGAGAGCCGACCACGGTGCGGTATACTCATGATAAACGGTGTTTCCGTCCAACGAGGTCATGAGATAGGTTATGCCGACATTAGGTGTGACGGTAAACTTAAGGTGAGCCTTCAGTCCGTTGCGAATGTTCGGCTTGGTGCCGACTGTAGTCGCATAGGAGGCAGACCAGGACGAGGCGGCGGTGTTAACATACTGAGTGTTATGCTGAATCATGACATCACCGTCGGGAGTGTCGGTCAGAGAAAAGCCGATTCGTGGATTACTCCAAGATCTCGTAACCTCGACATCCGCCTCTACAACGAATACCTCGCCTGCTTTTGCGGGACAGCCGCCGTTCTCAAAAAGGGCAACCGAGCCGTATTTCCAGGCGCTGTCATCGTTGGTATAAAGGGTATAGGACTTGCTTTCACCCGTCAGCGAGCTGCCGCCGTAGATGAAGTTGTTATAAACGTCGAAGCTGTCCTTAGCCTCCTCAAGCTCATCTATAACAGCGTCAAGCTGCTCGGCTGTGACATTACCGGCATTTGCATAGCTGCTTAGGATATCGGTGGCATCGGAAAGGGCGGTGTTGACCTTGATAAGATTGGTGGTCTTAACACCCTTCTTTGCCTTCATAGCCTCAACATCGGCCTTGAGCGATTCAATATAGGAAACGCTTTCGGAGCGAGAATCGACCGACCAGACAGCAATTTCCTGAGCTATCATTTCGTTGCCGTTGTTCTGGAAATAGGGATTTACATTAAACTTGGTCGGATCAGGGAATTCCCAGCCACCAGCAAGCATGCCGTCAATATAGATGTGGTAGCCGTAGGGGGTTACAACGGCGGTATAGGTGAAATACTCGCCTGCTCCGATACCGACGGTCTTCTGTCCGTGTGTCACATTGACACCGTCATAGTAGAAAAGTGTACCGTCCTGATAGAAGCACCAGACGCTTTCCCCATTGTAGGTTCCGAGGAACCACGAAAGTCTTGAGGCATAGGTATACTCACCGCCGTATACGGGGCTTGAGGAGGTGTTATTCGATTTTACTATCATGGAAAGAGCATACGAGCCGCCCTTGTTAAAGGTATAATTGGTATTGCTCCTGCCGAAGAAATAGATAGTGTCTCCGACATAGTAATTCGAATAGCCATTGGCGTTAAGATTTGTGCAATAGGTATTGTTATAAAGCTGAGCACCGTCCCACTTGAAGCCGGTATACTGCGCGCCGACAGAGCTGACGGGCTGAGCGGCAGAGGTATTCATAAGATTGGTCTTATCGGTGGGATTGGAATAATTATTTACGGTGACATTCTTTTTATAGACCTTTACCCTGTCAAAGGTGAAGTCCGCACCCTGAAGATTCGTAAAGCCGAATACAGGCACGAGAGTGTCGGTGTTGAGAACCGCAGTGGAGCTCTTTGCCGCAAGCAGAGCGGTGTAGGAAAGATTGTCGTAAACAAGAATTCCATCGACCCAAAGAGAAAGATTGGTATTTGTGGAAACGATCTTCATTCTGTGGGTACGGCCCTGCTTGAGGA
>CAZDEI010000192.1:0-2634 GCA_964504325.1 uncultured Eubacteriales bacterium
TCGAACCCACGGTCTTCAGTGCCACAAACTGACGCGTTAGGCCAACTACGCTACACCCACCATATTTACTGAGTGACCGCCTTTAATTATAACACAACCACCGAATTTGTCAACACTTTTTAAAACTCAAATTCACTTTTTTCGTGCTTTTCCAAAACGGGAGCTGCCGCAGGCACTCTTTCCAAGGGATCATATTTAAAGGAGCGACATGAAAAGCTCGCGTCAACCACTCCCCTTTTCCTGCACACGATCAGCCTTGAGCCCCTACACGGCAGTCCGTGCTTACAGAACGAGCACATCGGAACGGTTTTCTTTGAAAAAACTGACATTTTACTCCCTCGACTCCTTTTCGGGTGCCAAGCCGCATATGTAATCGAGAGCGGCTTTTTTTATTTTGTCGACATATTCCCTTTTCAGTTCGGCCTCTGCCTCGCTCGACACAACAGTCAGGCAATCGGCCTTAAAGACCTCGGCTCTGCCGAGGGCAAGATTAATGCTTTCACGGGCCGTATCGGTTCCGAGCTCGGCAAGTGAGGCGCAAACCGCCGTACAAAGCATGACCACCTCGCCTATCGCACCGGCAGCGTATTCGGTTTCGGGATCGGCCTCTACGCCATCAAGCTCCGCCACCGAAATCGTTCCGTCCTCGGTTTTGTAGCCCTCGGTGATGCTTTCTTCCTCCGATTCCAGGGCAGGCATATCAGCGGAAATTTTTGTCTCTTCGACCGGACCTTCCTCAGTCACGACGGAACAATTCAAAGCGGACGCAGAAGCATCGGTCTCGACTGCTTCCGGCTGTGACTGTCGAAGCTCCAGCTCGGCAAGCTCCTTACGAAGCAGGGTATTCTCCGCCTCAAGTGCGGCATTGGCCTCTATATAATCGCGCAGCTGCAAAAGCAAGGCTTTTTTACGCATAAAAAGCAACTCCGTTTTTTATTTGAAATTACCATTGCAATCCTTTACAATTTATATTATTATATAACAATGTGGTACAATTAACAACATATTTTTCCGTTTTTCAAAATGCTGTACGCCGATTCTTTTCAAAAAGGCGACACAATAGACCATTTAATGAACGGATCCTGTCGGAAGGAGGGAAAACAGTGATATCGGATGCATCAAATGCCGGAGTCGCTCCGGGCGGTCTCACAAGCAGAACCGAGATAAAGGTCTTGATCTGCTACATTCTGAAATCAGTCGGACAGCCTGTTCCCTACAGCTTCCTTACCGATAATCTCGCAGGTGAGGGCATAGCAAATTATTTTGAGCTTTGTGACTCTGTCATCAGTCTTGAGGAAAGCGACCATATTTCTTCTCTGATCGATTCCGACAGTAACAAATCATATCTCATAACCCCCTCTGGTGCCGACATTGCAGCTACACTTGAGCGCAGTGTTCCCCACTCGGTGCGCGAGCGTGCCTGCACTTATATTTTAAAGCTGCTCACACGCCTTCGCAACGAAAAGGAGAATGAGGTTATAATCGAGCCGGCCAAGGCCGGTCACACGGTAACCTGCCGCGCTCTTGACGGTGAAAGAGTCCTCATGTCGGTCTCGCTTCTCGTTCCGAACGAGGCCTGTGCCGAAACGGTGCGTGAGGCCTTTTTGAACAATCCTACCGAAACCTTTATAAAAATAACAGAGGTTCTGTTAGATCACAAGCGCTGACAGTCTGCTCGGCATGCTTTCTTATTACCGCCTGTTGCCCGTCTGTTGCATATTTGTTGCATTGCGACGAAGTTCGGCAGCAATAAGTAAAGGCCCCAAAAACAGATGTTTTTGAGGCCTTGGAGCTGGAGATGGGACTCGAACCCACGATCTGCTGATTACGAATCAGCTGCTCTGCCAACTGAGCCACTCCAGCACACCTTCAAATTATAACAATTTATAATATAATAGTCAAGTGAGGATTTTGCTTTATGGCTAAAAATTTCAAAGGCGACCTTAATTACAGGCTGTCCTCCCTCAGACGCAAATCCATGCTCACCCAAAAGCAGGTGGCGGATGCGCTGGGTATAAACCGCTCAACCTATGCATATTACGAGTCAAAGGACAACCCCTCGACTCCGAATATAACCGTCCTTTGCAAGCTCGCCTCAATGTATAAAATTCCGCTTCAGGAGCTTACGGGTGACAGTGAGCAGCAGGATAAGGGTATGATGTACTTTGCCGCTTCCGAGCCCGACTTCAACAGTCCGCGACTGCTCGACAGCTTCAACGAGCTTTCACCCGAGGAAAAGCTGCTCATTTTAAAATTCCGCTCCTGCACCGAGGAGGAAAGAGCAAGCATAGACTCCATCCTTCAGGACAAATAGTATTTACAAGCATTAAGCGGTGTCGGCCTCGGCCGACACCGCTTTTTTATATAGCCTAAGCTATTTCCATTACAAGAGCTGTTCCGCTTTCGACAGAGATCGTCACCTCATCGGAGGCAAATTCGTTGCTGACACCGATAGGAAAGCCGGCCTCAAGCGTTGCGTTTTCGAGGCAATACTTGGCGCCCCTTATGCTGACGCCGCGGAGTGGCTCTCCCATGCAGAATAGTGAAAGCCAGCGCTGATTTCTTTTCTTGAAGCGCTTGACGCCCTTGAAGGCGGTTATTACACAGCCGTCGGATATCAGAGAGGCTCCGTGC
>CAZDEI010000193.1:0-2620 GCA_964504325.1 uncultured Eubacteriales bacterium
GACAAGACCGTTGAGCAGACCGTAGGTGGCGGCAAGATGAGAGCCGTGTCGTGCTGCAAAGCGACGCTCCACCTTTTTCTCTGTTATAAGTGAGACCGCAAGCATTGCGATTGCCGATATTACGAGCGCCTCAAGCATAAAGGTGTCCGAATATTCGGAGGACACGGCCGCCTGCTCAAGTCGCTGAAGCACGGAGCACATTCCGTTGCAGACAAAGGCGACCGCAACAACGGCGATCCATTTAAGACTCGGCTTTTTCTCGTCCGAGCCGCGCTTTCTGTGATTGGTGAGGAAGAGAGAGGCTGCAAAGAGCGCGATGCCTATCCAGGTGAAGATTCCGAGAGGGGCATGCTCAAAAACCGCGCCGTAGAAGGTCGGGATAAGCAGGGAATATGAAAAAATAAGCGTGCTGAGACCGAGAGGGCCGTATTTGTACATTGCAACCGAGGCTACGGTTGCGATTCCGTAGGCGGCGCCAAACATAAGGGCATATTTTAAGGTTGCGACATTGAACAGAAGTGTTCCCTTAATAAGCGCACTGACGAAAAAGCACAGGGCGGCGGTGATGGCTACAACAAAGGTGAAAAAGTATATGCCGCCGCGGTTTTTGTCGGTATAGATCTTTTTAGGGAAGGGAGAAACCGCTGAAAAAAGAGCTGTGAAAAGCAGTATAATATAATCCATAATAACACCCGATTGCTTATATTTGCCGGTGCCTTTGACGACACGACAGGATAATTATAGCCTATTCACGCAAAATATCAAGGGCTTGAAGAAAAATTTCGGTGTCGGTGTTTACGACTCGGCTCCTTTGCCGATAATAGCAGGGAGGTGAGAGCTGATGAGACGGCGACTGATTTCATTCACGGGAGCTCTATTTGCGGGTCTTTCTGTCTTTGCGGTTGTTATGATACCGCTATTCGGAATACTTACAGAGGACGGAGCCGAGACGAGCTCGTCCGCAGTGCCGGCCGCAGAGGCGGTACAAAGGGAAATACTCGTTTTCCTTGAAAACGGCGAGGACTCGGTTTGCTGCTCGGCCTTGACGGATTTACGGTCGCGCTCCTGTGCGGTCACGCCGATAGGCAGAGGGGGTGAACTTGCCTCGGCTTACGGCTACGGTGGCGCCTCCTATCTGCGTGAGCTGATAGAACGGGAGTATCCCTTCGAATTCGACGGGTATGTGATTTTAGACAAAGACGGCCTCGAAAAAATAATTGATTTTATCGGCGGCGTCATTGTGAAAAATACAAGTCTGTATTATAATAACCATCAAGAGAGCCTCGGCGGAACGAGGCTGATCGGTTCGACATTTTTCGACGGGCTTGCCTCCCTCGGTATCCGAGAGGTGCTTGAGGCTGCGGTGAGTTGCTTTCTTGAATTCGGGGATACCGACGGCGCAATGTGCTGTCTTTTCGAAAATTCGGATACCGATTTGTCATATCCGTCGTATTTGAAAATAAGAGGCTTGTTTTACGGAGAGGGGAGATAAGCATGAAAAAAGCGATGTCGCTGCTTGCACTGACATGTGCTCTTTGTGTGTTTATGACCTCCTGTGCGGGAACGGGCAGCCTGCTGAAGCCCTCGGCCCCGTCGAGCGGGCAGTCAAGCTCCTCATCAGCTCCTGTCCTTTCGAGCAGTATTTCCTCCGATGGGTCTGCTCCTCCGTCAAGCGAGGGCGATGCCACCTCATGGGGCGAGTCCTCCTCAGAGGCCTCCTCGGCAGCGAGCTCCGAGGGCAGCTCCTCCACGACCTCATCGGGAGGCGGAGAATATGCTTCAAAGCCCCTGGCAGACAATGATAAATGGTATTATGTAAACCTAACCGATACACAAAAAGCCATTTACAGCCGAATAAAGGTCTGGGTGTCCGAGCATTCCTACGGCTATCTTAGCCTCGCAGATATAGCCTGTAATATAGACGATATCACGGTTGCCGATTACGCCGTACGGGCGGACAACCCCGATATTTTTTGGATACCCGATACATATTTGCTTAAGAGAAGCGGAAACAGCTTCAGCCTTGCATATGCAATCAACGGAAATGACGGAGCACTGAAATACACCTGCACCGCAGCCGAGTCGGCAGAGCTCAGAGCTGCGCTCCAAAGAGAAATAACCGCCTTTAAGGGCCTGCTTTCTAAGGATATGACCGAATATGAGGTAGAGCTTGTCGCTCACGATCTCATCGCCGAGAGGGTGGTATACAGCACCGCGGCCGCCGAGGATCATGCCTCACATCCCCTGGCCTTTACTGCCTACGGCGCACTTGTTGAAGGCAGTGCCGTTTGCGAGGGCTATGCCAAGGCCCTGCAGCTTCTTTTGAATTCGGTCGGAATAAGCTGTATCACGGTAACGGGGAGGCTCTCATCAGAGGGTCATATGTGGAATATGGTCAGGATAGGCGGCGATTGGTACAATACCGATGTTACCTCGGATGACGGAGAGCTGCTTTACCACCGCTTTTTCAATCAAACCGATGCGTATATGCTCGGTGCCACCTATGAATACGATGAGGATTATTCCCACGAGCTGCTTGAGGGAGCCTCCTTTAATCTTAAGCGTCCGACTGCAGCCGCGACCGTGAAGAGCTATTATTCGGTTTCGGGCTATACAATTA
>CAZDEI010000194.1:0-2601 GCA_964504325.1 uncultured Eubacteriales bacterium
ATGGACGCACCTCTGGTGCACCGGTTGTTGTGCCAACAGCATAGCCGGGCAGCTATGTGCGGATTGGATAAAAGCTGAAAGCATCTAAGCATGAAGCCAACCTCAAGATAAGATATCCCATGGCTTTGCCAGTAAGGTCCCCGGTAGACTACCGGGTTGATAGGCTGCGTGTGTAAGCGCCGCGAGGCGTTCAGCTAGGCAGTACTAATAGACCGAGGGCTTGACCTTTTACCTCTTTGCTCCTTTTCTTCTCTTTATTCGGTTTTTAGGGTATATGCAAAGCCACCGATATTCGGTGGCTTTTTTCTTTCTCCTGATTTCTTTATCGATGAGCACTTTCCGGCGTTGACTTTAGCTATGTAAAGTGTTAAAATGCTAATAACGGCACAGGAGGATTTGAATTATGGATAAGCTTCGCAACGAAGAAACCGATTTTTTCTTTAACTGCGTTCTCGCACTCAAAGATATTGATGAGTGCTATGATTTTTTTGAGGATGTTTGTACTATAAAGGAGCTGCAGTCGATAGCTCAGCGTGTTAAGGTTGCCGCCATGCTCACCGAGGGCAGGGTTTATACAGATATTGCCAACGAAACGGGCGCCTCAACAGCCACCATCAGCCGTGTCGGCCGTTCCCTTAACTACGGTAAGGACGGGTATGCTACCGTTTTTGACAGACTCTCAAAATGAGCTATAAAGCATTTGCCGATTTTTACGATACCTTTACCGACAATGTCGGCTACTCTGTACGCACGGAATATATATTAAAGCTGTTCGAGCGCTTTGACAGAAGGCCGACTCTTCTTCTTGATGTCGGCTGCGGCACAGGCGGCTTTTCATATTGCTTTTCCGAAAACGGAATTGAGGTGATCGGTGCCGATCCCTCCGAGGAAATGCTTTCGGTTGCCGCATCAAAGGCATCAAGCGTTGCTGTGTCGCCGATCTTTCTCAATCAAAGCGCAGAGCAGCTTGAGCTCTATGGCACTGTCGACGGCGCTGTTTCCTGTCTCGACAGTATAAATCACATAACCGATGTCGCTGCTTTGCGGCAGGCATTTTCGAGAATCTCGCTTTTCCTTGAGCCTGAACGGCTTTTTATTTTTGATGTAAATACCCTGTACAAGCACAAAAAAGTGCTTTCCGGAAAAAAATTCCTTTACGATTCGGGCGACAGGCTTTGCATCTGGAAAAATTCGCGCTGCAGCAGAAACGGCACCGTGAAAATGAAGCTCAAGCTTTACAGCATAACTCCCTCGGGTACTTATGCATATAAGGATACGAATATCGAACGCGCATATCCCGTTGAGCTGCTTGCAGAGCTTCTTGAGGAGGCCGGCTTAAAGCCACTCGGAGTGTTCGGAGATATGACACTCACCCCTCCGCGTGAGGATGAGGAAAGAATATATATAGTTACTGAAAAGGTGATATAGTGGGTAAGCTTATAAGATGTATTTCGTCGGACGGCTCAGTCGCCGCAATATTTGTCGATTCAACCGACATTGCCGCAGCCTCCGAGCAGTATCATAAAACCTCTGCAGTGGTCACTGCCGCTCTCGGACGGCTCTTGACCGCTACCTCAATGATGGGCAGCATGCTTAAGGGCAAAAGAGATACTGTAACCGTTCGCATAAACGGCGAGGGTCCGACCGGCACACTGACCGCCGTTGCGGATTCCTGCGGAAATGTTCGCGGCTGCGTGCAGAATCCCGTTGTCGAGCTTCCCCTCAAAAGCAACGGAAAGCTTGATGTTTCGGGCGCTGTCGGCCGTAACGGAACCGTTTATGTAACCAAGGATATCGGCATGCGTGAGCCCTACAACGGTCAGGTCAGAATAGCAACAGGTGAGATAGCCGAGGATATTACGGCATATTATGCGATCAGCGAGCAGATCCCGACAGCCTGTGCTCTCGGAGTGCTGGTCAATCCCGAGCTTACCGTGGCGATCGCCGGCGGATTCTTGATTCAGCTTTTGCCGGGTGCCGACGATACCGTTGCACAAAGGGTCGAAAAAAGCGTTACTGCACTGCCGCAGCTGACCTCACTTATGAGCCGCGGCATGACGGGTGAGGAAATTTTAAGAGCCGCACTTCCGGATTTTGAGCTTGAGGTGCTTGATGAGCAGACGGTGGAATACAAATGCAATTGCAGCAGACAGAGAGCCGAGGCCGTGCTCATGACGGTCGGAGCGGACGAATTGAGGTCACTTGCCGGTGAGCAGGAAAGCACTGTGACCGAGTGCAGCTTTTGCGATAAAAGCTATTGCTTTACGAGTGAGGAGCTTTTGAAGCTCGCTGATAAAATTTCTTCCGAAAATTGAAAAAAATTGTTGACAAATTGCTTGTGATATGGTAATATCATATTTGTCGCCGATGTATTAATTGAAACGACACGGTTAAGGGAGCATAGCTCAGCTGGGAGAGCATCTGCCTTACAAGCAGAGGGTCACAGGTTCGAGCCCTGTTGTTCCCACCAATAATATGGCCAAGTAGCTCAGTCGGTTAGAGCGCCAGCCTGTCACGCTGGAGGCCGAGGGTTCGAGCCCCTTCTTGGTCGCCATTATGCCTTGGTAGCTCAGTCGGTAGAGCAGCAGACTGAAAATCTGC
>CAZDEI010000195.1:0-2595 GCA_964504325.1 uncultured Eubacteriales bacterium
TTAAGGGCGAGATAAACAAAGAAGATGTCAGAAAAATGACACCTCGTGAATGGGCAAGACTGCAAGGTTTCCCCGATACTTACAAATTGGAACTGTCCGATACCCATTTATATAAACAATTCGGTAACAGCGTTGTAGTAATATATGTATGATCGTCATCTGCATAAACAATTACAATTTCATCCCGCGGGCAAGGGTAGTAATAAATAAAAGCGTTATATTTTTTTGAAATTCAAAAGAAACTACTCTATTACTGCTTGTATTGCCTCTATTAATACCGGTTGTTAAATCCCAACCTGCTACTAACGAACAATACTTATTGTCTTGATAGAAAGTATCTATATAATAGCATTTACTTATATTTCCATAGACATCTCGTTTTGTTCCATACTTAATTCCAGATGATTTTATCTGGTTTTCAGAAATAACTCCATAGTCAAATATAGCTGTATCTCCGGTTTTTTTACTCATGATTTTATCTCCATTATTACTCATTTTTTTACGGCTATTTGTATTTTTTGAGTAGCGTATGACGGTGTGGGCAGGTTATGCTGCCGCGGGAGCTTGGGGAGAGGGGTGAGGTCGCAGCGCGCTTACGATCTGTCCCTTCCGCCGAATGCTTCACCTGCTCGCCCTCATATACCGTCCGAAAGGGCAGGCTTTGTAGACCCCTTTTGCTCAAAAAATTAATTTTTTATTCGCAACGGCTCTGAATAAGGAATAAAACAAAAAAAAATCGGGTCACTCCTTTTTGAGTGACCCGATTCGATTTGCTTGCGCTTGATTCCCGATAAAGATATACCGAAGCGACTGCTGAACAATTAAGCGCGGAAGTTTTACTGGCAATTTGCAAAGACAAATACATCTAAGTTTGCGCATGTCCAAGGCTTTCCTTGTGTAAATTGAGCAGTCGACGAGCGACTGACTGCTGCAATTAGGAGCTTTCATCGTTACTTTCAGGGGTGTCCTCGCTCTTTTCAGACTCATGACTTTCGTCGGACCGAGCGGCAAAGCGCTCAAGGCTGTAAGAGGGAGCCGTAGGCTCGGCTGCGTTTTTTAACCGTCCCGCCTGCAAAAGAAAGGCGACGAGGAGTACAAGTATCACCACCGAAAGCGCCGCGGTAACCAAGGCAAAGGTGGTAAGCCTTACCGAGCGGCTTTCGGTCAGAGGATCCACTTTTACCACCGTCGATGCGTTGTTGGAGGCTACGCCCGAGGGCGAAGAGCCATTATATCTCTGCAGGGTGTTTTCAACCGTATCATAGCTGTACAGCGCACCCTTGCCGAGCTTAACCGCCCAAACAAGCACAAAATCGCCGAATTCACTTGCCGTAAAGCCGGAAAGCTCGCTGCCGTTCACAGTCACATTGCAGAGCATGGTGCCGCTCGGCTGCTCTGCATAATACTGCGGAGAGTCCAGAATATATTCGTTATCTCCCGATTTGAAAACCGTGGGCTTGATGAATTCTATTGTTTCTTTTCTGTAAATATAGGTTTCCTTTTTCTTTCCGTTATCAAGGATCGCAACGACAGTTTTGCCGTCCGAGCTTTCGAAAACGGGGATTTCTGTACCGTTAAGGCTGGAAACCGAGAGGGTAAAGCCGTCCTTGAAGGTGATATCGGTGATATCGGTTGCCACCGTCATTTCCTCGGAGCCGACTATTACGGTAAGCTCACCCGAGCTGTCTGACGGCACAGAGGTATCGGGTGTCGATGAATCGGAGGGTGCAGACGGCGTGGGTGCGGGAGTGGTGCTCGAGGTGGTCTTGGCTTCTCTTACAATATTAAAGATGTATACCTTTACGGTGCCGTTTTCAGCCGTGACGGTTACCTTTTTTTGTCCTTTGTCACCGGTTATCTTATAATCACCCGAGGTAGCACACTTTGCCTTGCTGTCCGCCACGGTTCCGTTTATTGTGACCGTGTCCGTCTCATAGGGCACCTTTAAGGTATAAGTGGTGGTGCTTGCCGAAAAGCCGGGCAAAAGGGTATATTTCAAGGCCTTGCCCGATTTATCTCCGACGCCGATGCTGACCGATTTAAGATTTGCGTTTGATGACTTTTGCCTTTCAACGACCGAAACGGATGCGGTTTTGTCCGAGGGAATCGGAAGAGCCTTAGCCTCGGTATCGACAAAGCTTATTGTCGTGAGCTTGAAATCCGATTTTCCTACGGCTTTGCTCATGAATTTCATTGTGGCTGTAACACTTGCGCCGCCGTTGGCATTGTAATAAGAAAGCGTAACCTTGCCGCCGTCGCCGCGTACACCGAGACCCGAAGCCGAGCCCGTTTCTGAGGAATCATAAGTGAATACGGAGCTGTTATAGTCCAAGGTGGCATCAATCGCACCTATATTCGCCCCCGTAACGCTGTATTTCACCGTTACGGTCAGCTCCATTTCTGTTCCCTCTACACTTGAGGACGAGGTGGTTATGCTCGCCGCGGTGGTTGCCGCCGATACCGGCACGGCTCCGAGCGACAAAGCAACAGTAAGGCCGATTGCCGCCGTGATTATAATGCATAATATTCTTTTAAGCATTTACTGATCTCCCTGAATAGTATCTGTCATGCCGAGAATGTAGCGCTGTATATACA
>CAZDEI010000196.1:0-2592 GCA_964504325.1 uncultured Eubacteriales bacterium
CTTCAGCCCTTTTCCTTTGCGGGAATCAAGCTTAAAAAATAATCTTGGTACCGTCCTGCTCTGCGGCAGGGCGGTGCTTTTTCTTTTGCACGGTGACGGTATTGTGGTTTTGAAATTTCACGGGTACTTAATATGAAAAATCGACAAATTCGCCTCGCTTTTGCTTCAATAAGCTGAAATATCCGTAAAATTGTTGAAAATGCACAAATTATACTATATGAAAATTTACCTTGCAATTAAAAATATACAAAATAATCGGTTGAAAAAAGGAATTACAAGTGATAATATTAAAATATGAGATAACACAAAGGAAGTGAGAGGATGGATCTTAATAAACGCCTTGCTTTGTTTGCCTCCGGCTCCGAGACTGCCGCTTATGAGTATATGGGCTGTCATGGGGAGGAGCGCAACGGAAGCACGGGTGCCGTTTTCAGGGTTTGGGCTCCAAACGCCGTCTCTGTTTCGTTGACGGGTGATTTTTGCGGATGGAATACCGATGAGCATCTCTGCTCTCAAATCGGCTTCGGTGTGTGGGAATGCTTTGTTCCCGATGTCGAAATATATTGTAATTACAAATATTGCATTACATCCCGTGAGGGAAAGCGAGTGCTTAAAAGCGATCCCTATGCTTTTCATGCCGAAACTCCGCCGTCCGACGCTTCGAAAATGTATACCCTTGACCCGAGCTTTGTCTGGCATGACGACGATTGGCTGAAGGCACGCGAGAGCAGAGACCTTTACAATTCTCCCATGAATATTTATGAGGTGCATTTGGGCTCATGGAGAAAAAATCCGGACGGAAGCTGCTTTGATTATAAGCGACTTGCCGATGAGCTGTCCGATTATGTGCTCGAAATGGGCTATACACATGTCGAGCTTATGCCGGTCAGCGAATATCCCTTTAACGGCTCATGGGGCTATCAGGTTTCGGGCTATTACGCTCCGACCTCAAGGTACGGAACGCCCGACGGCTTCAGAGGCTTCGTGGATACTCTTCATTCAAAGGGAATCGGAGTGATTCTCGATTGGGTGCCCGCACATTTCCCGAAGGACGAGTTCGGTCTTTATCGCTTTGACGGAACACCCTGCTACGAATACGCCGATGAGCGCAAGGGCGAGCACAGGGGCTGGGGAACCGCTGTCTTTGATTTCGGCAGGCCCGAGGTGCGCAGCTTTTTGATATCAAACGCACTTTATTGGCTCAAGACCTATCATATTGACGGACTCAGGGTTGATGCGGTTGCCTCGATGCTTTATCTTGATTACGACCGTAAGCCGGGGGAGTGGTTACCCAATATTTACGGCGGCAAGGAGAATCTTGAGGCTATAGAATTCCTTAAGCTTCTTAATGAGGCGGTTTTTGCCGAAGTAAGCAATCCCTTAATGATAGCCGAGGAGTCCACCGCGTGGCCTATGGTCACCAAGCCGACCTTCTCGGGCGGTCTCGGCTTCAATTACAAATGGAATATGGGCTGGATGAACGACATGCTCCGATATGCTTCGCTTGATCCGTATTTCAGAAAATTCAACCATAACTCACTGACCTTTTCCTTCTTTTATGCCTTTTCCGAAAATTTCATTCTTCCGCTTTCACACGACGAGGTCGTGCACGGAAAGTGCTCCATGATCGGAAAAATGCCGGGTGAATATGACGACAAATTCGCGGGACTTCGCACCTTTTACGCGTATATGATGGCACATCCCGGTAAAAAGCTGATGTTCATGGGTCAGGAATTCGCTCAGTTTATCGAGTGGAATTATCAAAATGAGCTTGATTGGCTGCTGCTTGATTACGATAAGCACTATAAAATGCGCCAATTTGTGAAAACGCTCAATCGCTTTTATCGTGATAACGCTCCCATGTGGGAAAACGATTCATCTTGGGAGGGCTTTTCGTGGATCTCACACGACGACTGCGATCAAAGCATAATTGCCTTCAGGCGTATCGACCGCTCGGGCGGAGAAATAGCGGCAATCTGCAATTTTGTTCCCGTTTCGAGAAGCGGATACAGAATAGGCGTTCCCTACGAGGGCAGTTATTCGGTGGTGCTGAATACCGATGATACCTCCTTCGGAGGCACGGGAATGACCGTACCGAAGACCTATTCCTCCGAGCCGATACCGATGCACGGCTATGAGAATTCGATCTCGGTTGAGCTTCCACCCCTTTCGGTGCAGTATTTGCGCTGTAAGAAAAAGACCCGTAAAACAAAATCCAAAAAAGGAGTTTAATACAGTGAAGCAAAAAGAATGTGTGGCAATGCTGCTTGCCGGCGGACAGGGCAGCAGACTCGGCGTGCTTACGCAGAATATCGCAAAGCCGGCTGTTCCTTACGGAGGAAAATACAGGATAATTGACTTTCCTCTTTCCAACTGCGCCAACTCGGGTATTGATACGGTCGGAGTGCTCACTCAGTATTCACCTCTCGAGCTTAACGACTATATTGGCTCGGGCAAGCCGTGGGATCTCGACAGGGCAGGCGGCGGAATTCATATGCTTGCACCGTATCAGAATATTAACGGTGCCGATTGGTACAAGGGAACTGCGAATGCGATTTATCAGAATATTCCCTTTATCGAAAGGTATAATCC
>CAZDEI010000197.1:0-2584 GCA_964504325.1 uncultured Eubacteriales bacterium
GGCAAGGGTCACAAGGGTCAGAAGGCAAGAGCCGGTCACGGAATGCGCCCCGGCTTTGAAGGCGGTCAGATGCCCCTTCAGAGAAGACTTCCCAAGAGAGGCTTCAACAACATTTTTGCTAAGGAGCTCGCTATAGTTAATGTAGCTGCTCTCAATGCATTCGAAAACGGTGACACCGTTGATGCCGCAGCACTTAAGGCTAAGGGCATCGTAAAGAATGAGCTTGACGGCATCAAGGTTCTCGGAAACGGCAGCCTTGATAAGAAGCTTACCGTTAAGGTAGCAGCAGTTTCTTCCTCCGCTAAGGAAAAGATCGAAGCTGCCGGTGGAGCCGTGGAGGTGAACTGATATGCTTGAAACACTCAGAAACGCATGGAAGGTAGCGGATATCAGAAAAAAGATACTCTTTACCCTCCTTATTATCGCGGTGTTCCGTATCGGTTCTATGATCCCGGTGCCGTTTGTTGATGTTTCTGCTCTCAGAAACACCTCGGTTACCAACGACTTCTTTCAGTATTTCTCGGTTTTGACGGGCGGCGGTCTCTCCTATGGAGCGATCTTCGCCATGTCCGTCACTCCCTACATCAACAGCTCGATAATTCTTCAGCTGCTCTGTGTTGCAATTCCCGCTCTTGAAAGGCTTTCTAAGGAAGGCGAGGAGGGCCAGAAGAAGCTTTCACAGTACACGAGGTATATCACTGTTATCCTCGGCCTGCTTCAGGCTGTCGGATACTTCTTCTACCTCAAGAATTATAAATTCCTTACTGTTTCCACTACCGGAAAAACAGTATTCGCGGGCTTTGTTATCGTCACCTGTCTTACTGCCGGCTCGGCTCTTGTTATGTGGCTTGGCGAGCAGATAGACAAGAAGGGTATCGGTAACGGAATTTCAATGCTGCTCTTTGCGGGAATCATTTCCCGTGCGCCCACAGCGGCGGTTTCCCTTTGGGTTAACTATTGGGAGAGCGGCAGATACGGCGTGTTCTTTTCAATCCTCATTGCATTCCTGCTGGTTATTGCCTTCGTCGTCTGGATGTCTGATGCCGAGCGCAGAATTCCCGTTCAGTATGCAAAGAAGGTCGTCGGACGCAAGATGTACGGCGGACAGAGCACTCATATTCCGATAAAGGTAAATATGTCCGGTGTTATGCCGATCATATTCGCTTCCTCGATACTCATGCTTCCCACAATGATTCTTTCGTTCTGGAACAATACCGAGCATTGGTTCGCCAAGGTGCTTGCACTGTTCAGCACGCAGGGTGTGTTCTATGCGCTTATCTACTTTGCGTTGATAATCGCCTTTGCATACTTCTATGTGACCATTCAGTACAATCCCGTAGAGATGGCAAACAATCTCCGTCAGAACAGCGGCTCCATTCCCGGTATACGCCCCGGAAAGCCCACCTCGGACTTCATTCAGAGAATCCTTTCGAGGATTACTCTTCTCGGAGCACTCTTCCTCAGTGCTATTGCCGTGCTTCCGATACTTATCAGTGCGATTGCCACCAATGTGAATATTTCGCTCGGCGGTACTTCGGTTCTGATACTTGTCGGTGTTGCACTTGACACTGTTAAGAATGTTGAGTCTCAGATGATGATGCGCCACTACAAGGGCTTCCTCGGTTAAGGAGTGACTGCTATGAAATTGATTCTTTTGGGTGCGCCCGGTGCCGGTAAGGGCACACAGGCGGAAAAAAT
The DNA here is from genome assembly GCA_964504325.1 of uncultured Eubacteriales bacterium. Lineage (GTDB taxonomy): Bacteria > Bacillota > Clostridia > Oscillospirales > Acutalibacteraceae > RGIG7384. The sequence goes on from CAZDEI010000197.1 coordinate 1,699, forward strand.
ATGCGATCGTCTTTCGGTCCCCACCGTTTCTACCGGCAATATTATTCGCGAAGCGATTAAGAACGGTACCGAAATGGGCAGGAAGGCCAAGGAATATACCGAGTCCGGAAGGCTTGTCCCCGATTCCGTCGTTATCGGAATCATAAAAGACAGGCTTGCCGAGGACGATTGCAAAAACGGCTTTATACTCGACGGCTTTCCGAGAACCATTCCTCAGGCCGAGGCGCTTGATGAAATGGGAATCAGCATTGACTGTGTTCTTTCCATTGAAGTGCCGGACGATGCAATTGTTGCCCGTATGAGCGGCAGACGCGTCTGCACCTGCGGAGCAACCTACCATACCGAGTATAAGAAGCCCAAGACCGACGGAATCTGTGATGTCTGTGGCAGTGAGCTTTACTGCCGTAAGGACGATCAGCCCGAAACGGTCACCGAAAGGCTGCGCATATACCATGAGCAGACCGAGCCTCTTAAGGGCTACTATGAAAAGAGCGGCAAGCTCAAGACCGTAATCGGTCAGGACAAGGTCGAGGATACGACCGCCCTTGTATTTGCCGCCTTGGGACTGTAAGGAAATGATTGTGCTCAAAACTGCCAGAGAGCTTGGCATAATGAAGGAAGCTTGCGTCATTTCCGCACAGGCACTTAAATTGATAGGCGAGGCGGTAGAGCCCGGAGTGACTACGGCAGAGCTTGATAAGCTCGCCGAGTCCTTCATTCGAAGCAGGGGTGCAACACCCAACTTCAAGGGCTGTGCGGGATATCCCGCAACCGCCTGCATATCGGTAAACGATCAGGTGATTCACGGCATACCTTCACACAGTCGCGTGCTCAAGAGCGGTGACATTGTCAGCGTCGATCTCGGCGCAGCTTTTGAGGGCTATAA